>QKDJ01000181.1 GCA_003252145.1 Azovibrio restrictus | reverse complement strand
GGCTGCTGGAGGATCGGGAAACCATCAACCGCACCGTGGTGGCGGCGCTGGATGAGGCCAGCGTCACCTGGGGGGTGAAGGTACTGCGCTACGAGATCAAGGACATTGTGCCGCCGGATTCCGTGTTGCGAGCCATGCAGTTGCAAATTACGGCCGAGCGGGAAAAGCGGGCCAAGATTGCCGAATCCGAGGGGGAGCGCCAGAAGGAAATCAACCTGGCGGACGGTGAGAAGCAGGCCGCCATCGCCATGTCAGAAGGAGAGATGGCAGCTGCCATCAACAAGGCTAAGGGGGAAGCCGAGGCTGTGCGCCTGGTGGCCGAAGCCACGGCGGATGCTGTGCGTTTGGTGGGCGATGCCGTCAGGGCTCCCGGCGGCATGGAGGCCGTCAATCTCAAGGTGGCAGAGCAGTATGTGAGTGCTTTTGGCAATCTGGCCAAGCAGGGGACAACCCTGATCGTGCCGGGCAACCTGGCGGACATCTCCTCTCTGGTGGCTTCCGCCCTGAAGGTCGTTAAATCCACAGAATCACCCAAGGGCTGAGCACTTTAACGCTTCAAAGTGAAAAGGCCGGCTGTTCCAAAGAACAGCCGGCCTTCTTCTATTTCGGCTCGGTGAAACCTAGTGGTTATGGTGGCTCATGATCTGCTTGAGCCCGGGAATATTCAGGATGCGGATGTGCTTTTGTTGCACAGCAATCAGACCTTCTTCCTGGAAACGCGAGAAGGCACGGGATACGGTTTCGAGCTTGAGTCCCAGGTAACTACCGATTTCTTCCCGGGTCATGCGCAGGTTGAATTCCGCATGGGAGAAACCTCGGGCCGTGAAGCGTTGGGACAGGTTCAGGAGGAAGGCTGCCAGTCGTTCTTCGGCACGCATGGTGCCCAGCAGCATCATGACCCCGTGATCCCGCACAATTTCCCGGCTCATGACCTTGTGGAAGTGGTGCTGCAAAGTCTGAATTTCCCGGGAGAGATTTTCCAGGCGGGAGAAGGGGATATGACAGACCTCGCTGTCTTCCAGGGCTACGGCGTTACAGGAGTGGTGTTCGTTGCTGATGCCATCCAGACCTAGCAGTTCGCCGGCCATCTGGAAACCGGTAACCTGGTCGCGGCCATCTTCCAGAAGCACATCTGTCTTGAAAAAGCCGGAGCGGATGGCATAGATGGATTCGAAGGGCTGGCCGGCCCGGTACAGATGTTCGCCCCGCTTGATGCGCTTGCGCACATTGATCAGTTCGTCGAGCCGGGCCATTTCCTCTTCGGAGAGGCCAAAGGGCAGGCAGAGTTCACGCAGATTGCAGTTTGAGCAGGCCGTTTTGATGACCGCGATGGAAATTTCCTTGACTACCGGGCTAAGGGGCATTGACTTTCCTCTTCACGCCGTTATAGACGGGTTTGATCCATGTCAACCGTGCAATAGCTGCAAACCAACATAATCCGCACAACTTATCGCCTTATGTTTCAATGAATTTCTCTACTGCCAATCTGGTTTTTGATCCTCAGATCATCCGCCGTTTTGACGTTAATGGCCCCCGCTATACGTCCTATCCTACTGCAGACCGCTTTGTCGAGGCATTCGATGCCGAGGCGGCCAAGCTGTGGTTGGGTAAACGGAACATAGGCGGCATCAGCCGACCCCTGTCATTATACTTCCACATCCCTTTCTGTAACACCATCTGCTATTACTGTGCCTGTAACAAAATCATTACCAAGGATCACGGGCGCAGTGCCAAGTACCTGAAGTACATTGCCAAGGAAGTGGCATTGCAGAGCGGTTACCTGGATGGGGAGCACGAAGTCATTCAGCTCCACTGGGGTGGTGGCACGCCCACTTTCCTTTCCCACGACGAAATGCGTCAGCTGATGGAGGTGACCCGCCGCCACTTCAAGCTGGTGGAAGGTGGTGAGTTCTCCATTGAGGTGGATCCCCGCAAGGTGGATGACGCCACTGTGGCTCTTCTGGGCGAATTGGGCTTCAACCGCATGAGCGTTGGGGTTCAGGATTTCGACGAAGGGGTGCAGCAGGCCATCAACCGTATCCAGACCGAGGAAGAAACGGCTGGTGTGATCAAGGCTGCCCGGGCCAACGGCTTCAAGTCCATCTCCGTGGATTTGATCTATGGCCTGCCCCGGCAGACGGTGATGGGCTTTAATCGTACCCTGGAGCGGGTGATTGCCATGGACCCGGACCGGTTGTCCATCTACAACTACGCTCACCTGCCCAGTCTGTTCAAGCCCCAGCGCCGTATTGCCGAGGCCGACATGCCGACGGCCGACACCCGCCTGCAGATTTTGGCTCTGGCCATCAAGAAACTCACCGATGCGGGTTACGTATTCATCGGTATGGACCATTTCGCCAAGCCCGATGACGAGTTGGCTGTTGCCCAGCGTCAGGGGCGTCTGCACCGGAATTTCCAGGGTTACTCCACCTATGCGGATTGCGACATGCTGTCTTTCGGCATTTCGTCCATCAGCAAGGTCGGGCCGACCTACTATCAGAATGTGAAGACCCTGGACGAGTATTACGATCGTCTGGATGCTCAAGTGCTGCCGGTGTTCCGGGGTATTGATCTGAATGCGGACGATATTCTGCGTCGGGCCATCATTCAGGCACTCATGTGCCACTTTGAGCTGTCCATTGAATCCATCGAAAGCGCCCATCTGATCGATTTCAAGCGCTATTTTGAAGCCGAGCTGGAAGACCTGAAGGAAATGCAGGCTGCCGGTCTGGTCAAGGTGGATGATGAGTGGATTACCGTATTGCCCCCGGGGCGCATGCTGGTGCGGGCCATTTCCATGGTGTTTGACCGTTACCTGCGCGCAGATCGGCAACGTACCCGCTATTCCAAGGTGATCTGATCGCTGGTGGAAATTGCCAAAAGGGCCGGGTTTCCGGCCCTTTTGCTTGATGTCTGTGATTTGTGAGTGAGGAGAGTTCATGCCCGATTCAGTGATCCTGGCCTTGTTTCTGGTGGGGCTTCTTGGTGGGACTCACTGTGTGGGCATGTGTGGTGGAATTGTCGGTGCCCTGTCCATGGGCGGGCCTCAACGGCTGTCCTTGCATCTGGCCTATAACCTGGGGCGCATCCTTTCCTACGTACTGGCGGGTGCTCTGGTCGGCGCCCTGGGCGCTGGCAGTATGGCCTTGTCCGAACAGCTACCTCTACGCCTGGCACTCCTGATTTTTGCCAATCTCATGCTGGTGGCCTTGGGCTTCTATTTGTTGGGCGCCACCCGGGCGCTGGCGCTCACGGAGCATTGGGGGCAGCTCTTGTGGCGGCGTATCCAACCACTGGGCAAGCGATTCCTGCCGGCTCGCAGTGCGCTCCAGGCTTTTCCTTTGGGATTGCTGTGGGGGTGGTTGCCCTGTGGTCTGGTGTACAGCGCCCTGGCGTCTGCCCTGGGTGCAGGCTCTCCAGGGGAAGGGGCTTTGATGATGCTGGCTTTTGGGCTGGGCACCTTGCCCAACTTGCTCCTGGCTGGTTTGTTGCTGGCCCGGTTTCGGACCTTGGTTCAGAAACCCGTGGTGCGGGCCTTGGCTGGCTTCCTCATTCTTGTCTATGGACTGTATGGGCTTTACGGCGCCTTGGCACTTATCCAGGCGGCTCAGGTCTGAGTTGGGTTAAGGTTCCACGCATAACTGCCAAAAGAGATTTTTCATGACTTCACCCCAACTGGACCTGCCCATTGCCGGTATGAGTTGTGCGGCCTGCGCGGCACGTATCGAGAAGGTACTGAACAAGCTTCCCGGTGTGACGGCCAGTGTCAATTTCGCCAGTGAGAAAGCAAGTGTGAGCCTGGAAGAGGGCGAGAGCACATCTGACCAAGTGCTGGCCGCCATTGAAAAGGCCGGATTTCAGGTGCCACTGCAGACGCTGGATCTGTCTATTGGCGGTATGACCTGTGCCGCCTGTGCGGCGCGTATCGAGAAAGTTCTGAACAAGAAGCCCGGCGTGGAGGCGAGCGTCAATTTGGCCAGTGAAACAGCCAAGGTACGCTGGCAGCCTGGGGTGGCTGATCCGGCCAGCGTGATTTCGGCGATCGAAAAGGCCGGGTTCAAGGCAAGCCGATTGGAGGGCTTGTCTCGGGAGGCAGAGGCGGCACGCAAGGCAGCGGCTTATGGGGCCGAGCTGAAACTGTTCTGGATTAGCGTGGCGCTGACCTTGCCTCTGGTGGGACAGATGTTGTTCATGTTCGGTGACAGTGGGCCCCATGGACACGTGGAACTGCCTCGTTGGTTCCAGCTTCTGCTGGCCACGCCGGTGCAATTCTGGATTGGCTGGCGTTTTTATACCGGTGCCTGGAAGGCGCTGCGAGGCGGTGGGGCAAACATGGATGTGCTGGTGGCCCTGGGAACAAGCATGGCCTGGGCTTTTTCCACTGTAGTGACCTTGACCGGAATGGCGCACCAGCACGTCTATTTTGAAGGCGGCGCCGCCGTGATTACCCTGGTGCTGCTGGGCAAGTTGCTGGAAGCAAGGGCCAAAGCCAAGACCTCGGAAGCTATTGAGTCTCTGGTGCGCCTGCAACCGCGTACCGCCCGGGTGGAGAAAAACGGCCAGTTGCTGGAAGTACCCGTGGATAGCCTGATGCCCGGTGACGTATTTCTGATTCGTTCCGGTGAGGCGGTGCCTGTGGATGGCCTGGTGATTGAAGGGAATTCAGCCATAGATGAGGCCATGCTCACTGGCGAAAGCATGCCCGTGAAAAAGGTGGCAGGGGACCCTGTATATGCTGCCACCCACAATGGGGCGGGCATGTTGCGCTGTCGGGCAACCGGGGTGGGGGAACATACCCTGCTGGCCGGCATTATCCGGCTGGTGGCCGAGGCGCAAGGATCCAAGGCGCCGGTACAACGTCTGGCGGATCGGATTTCAGCTATTTTCGTGCCGGTGGTGTGCGGGATTGCCCTGGTCACTTTTATCGGCTGGTGGCTGGTGTCCGGTGATCTGGCCATGGCCCTGGTCAACGCGGTGGCGGTACTGGTGATTGCCTGTCCTTGTGCTTTGGGACTTGCGACTCCCACGGCCATCATGGTGGGGACTGGCCAGGGGGCCAAGGCAGGTATTCTGATCCGGAATGCGGAAGCCCTTGAACGGGCAGAGCACGTGCGGGTTCTGGCCTTGGACAAGACC
>QKDJ01000124.1 GCA_003252145.1 Azovibrio restrictus | reverse complement strand
GAGGATGGGAAAGACGGGGAGCAGGGTGCCGTAGCCGGTGGAAAAGGAGACGATGCCCAGATAGGCCCAGGTCTGTCTGTTCCAGCCCTTGCCCACATCGGCAAAGAGGCGGGCGGCACTGCGCCGCTCGAAGCCTTCCCCGTGCATCAGGGCGATGGATTCCGAGTGTTCCCGGGCGCGGGCCAGGCCAAAGCGCAGATTGGCCTCGAAGGTTTGCAGGGCATTGGTGGTACTGATCAGGGGGCGTCCCAACAGCAGACCGAAGGCCGTGCCGGCGCCTGCATAAAGGAAGGCCATGAGCACCATGTAGCCGGGCACGTCAAAATTGGTGCCGGGCAGGGGGGCACTGCCCGAGACGGCCAGCAAAATATCGATGAAGCTGCCCAGGATGAGTGCCGCATACAGGAGGGAGTGGGCCAGATTGACGGCCACTTCGGTGGCGATACGAATGTCTTCGGCAATGCGGCCGTCGGGGTTGTCATGCTCGCCCAGGGTGAATTGGAGTCGGTAATGGCGGGCCCGGGACATCCAGCGATTGACCAGCAGGTCCGTGAGCCATTGGCGCCAATCCAGCTGCACCCAGCGTTTTACCTGCAGATGCAGAGCGGTGACCCCCATGGTGAGCAGGAAGATGAGTACGAATACCAGGGTCAGGTGCAGCAATTCCCCATTGGTACGGTTTTCCAGGGCGTCAAACAGGTCCCGGTGCCAGTAGCTGACCCAGATGGCCAGCAGGACCTGACCCAGGGTAAGCAGCACCAGCAATAAGACGGCGCCCCGCACCATCCATTTACGTTCGCTGTTCCAGTAATCCCGGGCGAGTCGCAGAAAGTGCCGCCCGGCATCCGGGTGGCCTTCTCCAATAGGGAGATCGTTGGGAATCACGCAGCGGCTCCACTCAGGTCGCAGGCCAGGTGTGCCGCCATCCGGGCAGCACCAAGCAGGCCCAACTGTTCGTTGGCCACCACATGCAGGGGAATGTCCTGCAGCAGATTCTGCATGGGAGCCTTGTTATGGAAAGCAGCCTGGACGGCAGGTTGCTGGAGGAAGGGCAGGATTTTGGGCGCGATGCCGCCACTCAGGTAAACCCCACCTCGGGCCATGGTGATGAGGGCCAGACTGCCGGCGCTGGAGGCCAGTATCCGGGCAAAGAGATTCACGGCGGCGGCGGCCTGGGCGTCGCCAGCCAGGGCTGCTGCGCTGATGGCGGCGGCGTCAAGTCGGGTGGCAGCCGGGCAACCGGGCAGCCGGGCTACGTAGCAGTAGATCCGTTCAAGACCATGGCCGGAGAGCAGCATTTCCAGGCTAACCCGCTCGTATTGGCGCATCAGGTACTGGAGCAGGCCCAGTTGCTCCTCATCTCCAGGGGCAAAGTCCGCATGGCCGCTTTCGCTGGGCAGGGTGATGGCACGGGGGCTGTCGGGTTCGGCCAGCAGGGCCATGCCCAGGCCGGTACCCGCTCCGATCAAGGCAATAGGACCCGGGTTACCAGGGCGGCCAGGATTCAGGGTGCGCAGCTCCGAGGCCTTCAGCATAGGAAGCCCGTAGGCCTGGGCTGCGAAATCATTCATCAGATGCACCCGGGCAAAACCGAAGTGGGCTTCCAGGGCATCGGCATCCAGGGTCCAGGGCAGATTGGTCATGTCCATGCAACGCTGGTTGCACAGGGGGCCGGCGCTGGCCAGGCAGGCGACAACCGGGGGTTCATGCTCTTCCACCAGGACCTGAGTCAGCAGGGCTTCAACATCCGGAAACTGGCTGCTGGGCAGGATGACTGTACGCAAGGTTTCCCAGGGCCAGCCATTTTCTGTCCCTGTTGCGTCGCCGATCAGTATCCGGGCCTGTGAGCCACCGATGTCCGCCGCCAGTATTTTCATGATGGTGATGTCCAAAGCTGCTGTGCTACGGGCATTGTGCCCGGGGCTTTGGCGAAGTGCATAGTTATTTGCAAAGGGTGAGCCCCGGATACCAAGGCTGGCCTCGCTTACATGGTGTTACTTATGTAAATGGCCCCGCTTTGGCTTGGCGGGCACAATGCAGCGCATATTTTTATAAGGTTCAGGGAGAACAAAATGGCTTTGCATCGCAACTGGGTCACCCCTTTCACTGCAGGTACGTTTTTGCTGTCTGCCGTTACCGGGGTGCTGATCTTCTTTCACCTGGACATGGGGCTCAACAAGCTGGCCCACGAATGGCTGAGCTGGGCGCTACTGGGTGGTGTGGCCTTGCATCTGGTCATCAACTGGACCGGGTTCAAGCGCTATTTCTCCATGCCTTCAGCTCTGGGGATCTTGGCCCTGTCCGTTTTGGTGCTGGGTTTGAGTTTTCTACCCCTTGGAGACAAAAAAGGAGGGGAGTCCCCCTTCATGAGTTCGGTGCGGGCTTTGTCCCAGACTTCCTTGAGCAATCTGGCCCTGGTGGCTGGCAAGACGCCTGAAGAAGTGCGGGGGCTGTTGATGGCCGAAGGGCTGCAGCCAGTGGCCGATACCCAGAGTGTGGCGGAACTGGTGGGTTCCGACGGGCGTCGTCAGATGCAAGTGCTGAACAAGGTGTTCGCCCCCGGAAAACAGGGCCATTAATGGCTGATTCGCTCCAGTTCCGGAATGTTGCGGATGAGCAGGCTGCGCCGTCCCTGACGTTCCAGAATGCCGTCCCGCTCCCATTGATTGATGAGGGCGGAGACGGTTTGGCGGGTGCTGCCCAGCAGTGAGGCAATGTCTTCCGTACCCAGGTCCAGGGGCACCAGCCAGCCCCGGTCATGGGGCACGCCGCGGCGGGTAGCCAGCCCGAGAAGGAAGCGGGCCAGGCGGGCAGGAACCTCCCGGAAAGCCAGGTCCTCCACCAGTTGTACCGCATTGTCCAGCAGCCGCCCCAGGGCACGCATCATCATGGGGGTGGCCGTGGGATCCGTGGCCAGACAGCGGGCAAAGTTGCGGGTATTGGTGATCCACAAACGGGTAGGCGCCACCGTTTGTACGTAGGTGGGCGTGTGGGTGGTGTAGATGTCGCCGGGCTCCAGGAAGGTGAGGCTCAGTTCCCGGTTTTCACCAGCCAGATAGACGCGCAGGCGTCCCTGTTGCACCAGAAAAACCTGATCCTTGGGGTCCTGGGGCGTGGAAAGCAGATGGCCTTTGGGGTATTCCCGCAAATCGAAACCGGCCAGCAGCCCCTCGGGTTGTTCGGCCTGGGCCAGATGGGCCAGATCAGCGGTGGGCATGGCGTGAGGATGCATGGCCGTCAGGCATGCAAGAGGGATGCCATGCCTCTGGATGACAGGGTTTTCCCGATTTCAATTTGCGTATCGAACAGAATAGGGAGGACTCTTGCCATGTTTCCGACAATGCTAATTGTCAACTTTTTCCGATTGAATGCTTAGCTTCATTCTGTTTTGGCTGTGCATGTCCTGGGGTAAGCTCGGGACCTCGTGCTCACATCGGAGACTGTCATGAAATCCTATTCTTTATTTGCTGCCATCCTGGCCCTGGGGCTGACCCTGGGCGTCGGTGATGCTGAAGCGGCCAAACGCTTTGGTGGCGGTAAGTCCCTGGGGATGCAACGGGAAGCGGTGACGCCTCAGCGTACCGCGCCCACCAGCGCCCCCGCTCAGAAGCAGGCCGCTCCTACGGCCACGTCCCAGCAGACTGCAGCAGGTGCTGCAGGTCAGGCTGCTCAACCCCGGCGTTCCTGGATGGGGCCGATTGCCGGTCTGGCCGCTGGTCTGGGCCTGGCTGCCCTGGCTTCCCATTTTGGTTTTGGTGAGGAACTGGCTTCCATGATGATGATGGGTCTGCTGGTGGTCGCCGTCCTGATGGTGGTGGGCTTCATCATGCGCCGCAAGGCGGCCGGTCCTCAGCCAGCCCTGGCTGGTGCAGGGATGGGGAGCATGCACCAGGCTGGTGATGCCCGTCCCGGCAATGCCAGTTCCAATTGGCAAGCCCCTCAAGCCAGTGCCTTTCAGGCCCAGGAAGCAGCGGCGGGTCACAGCCCAGTGCCTGCCGACTTCGATGCAGAAGCTTTTGTGCGGCATGCCAAGGTGAATTTCATTCGCCTGCAGGCAGCCAATGACGCGGGCAATCTGGAAGACATCCGGGAATTCACCTCTCCCGAGATGTTTGCCGAAATCAAGATGAACTTCGTGGATCGGGGCGATGCCGCCCAGCAGACCGACGTGGTTTCCCTGGAAGCCGAGGTGCTGGAAGTATCCGAGGACGCTAACCGGTATCTGGTCAGTGTGCGTTTCCACGGTTTGATTCGCGAGGAAAGCGAAGCTGCAGCCCAGCCCTTCGACGAGGCCTGGCATTTGAGCAAGCCTGTGGATGGCAGCCGGGGCTGGGTCGTGGTAGGTATTCAGCAGTACCAGTAATCCTCTGTAAGAAACCATGTGTGATGTGCCGCCAGGTTCAAGCCTGGCGGCTTTTTTTTGGTGCATCGGGCTAGAATCCATCCTTTGGTCATCTGACCCCCTCTGCAGAAACTGATCTATGGACATGCTCCTCACCCTCTGGAACGGCCAGGGTGGCACCGGAATCATCTTTGCTCTTCTGGTTCTGATTGCCGCCGGGTTCCTGTTGCGCTTCGTGTTTCCCGCCCTGGTTCTGCTCAAGGAGTTGAAGGGTGCCGTGAAGGGGCTGGAACGTCTGGCGGCAGCCGGGGAGGCCGCCGATCCGGATGCGGTGAGTCGCCTGATGACCGGGCGACGCCTGGGCCACCTGTGGCGGGAATATGCCCAGACCCTCCATGGGGTGAACACGGTCGAGAAATCCGGCGCCACCACCACGGTCTGGCGGGCCACCGCCATGGCCGAATGCTATTTCACCGAATCGGCCCTGGTGGAAACCCCCCTCAAGACCGAGTTTTACAAGCATCTGCCCGGCATCCTCACCGGTATCGGCATCATCGGCACCTTCGCTGGCCTGATCGTGGGGCTGACCCATTTCGAGGTGAATAGCGATGCGGATACGGTGCGTCAGAGCCTGCGTAACCTGATTCAGGGCGTGGGCCATGCCTTCCAGGTTTCGGCTCTGGCCATTGCCCTGGCCATGTTGTCCACCTGGATCGAGAAATCCCTGGTGACCCTGGGTTATCGGCAGGTGACCCGCATCAATGAATTGATCGACAGCCTCTTTGAAGGGGGCGTGGAAGAGGAATATCTGGCCCGTCT
>QKDJ01000266.1 GCA_003252145.1 Azovibrio restrictus | reverse complement strand
GGGTTTCCAAGTCAGACTCCCTGATCGACTACACCCTGCTGGAAGACTGCATGCGGGAGACCATGAACGAGATGGACGAGCGCCGGGTCGCTGTGCTCGATCCCTTGAAGCTCATTATCACCAACTACCCGGAAGGCCAGTTCGAGGACTGCCACGCCCCCAACCACCCCCTGAAGCCGGAACTGGGGGAACGCACCATGCCCTTCGGTCGGGAACTGTGGATCGAGGCCGAGGATTTTCAGGAAGTGCCGGAAAAAGGCTTCCGCCGCCTGTTCCCGGACAATATGGCCCGCCTGCGTTACGGCTACATCGTCAAATGCACTGGCTGCGAGAAGGACGATAACGGCAAGATCACTGCCGTTCTCTGCGAATACCTACCCGATACCAAGTCCGGCACCCCCGGCGCCGACAGCGTCAAGGTCAAGGGCAACCTGCACTGGGTGTCCGTGGCCCACGCCCAGGCTGCCGAGGTACGCCTCTACGACCGCCTGTTCAAGGAAGCCAGCCCCGGGGCCGGTGACCGGGATTTCCTGGAAGACCTGAATCCCGCATCCCAAGTGGTAATCACTGCCCAGCTGGAGCCCGCCCTGAAGGAGGCCCAGCCCGAACAGCGCTTCCAGTTCGAACGGCACGGCTACTTCTCCACCGACCGGGTGGACTCCAAGCCCGGTGCCCCCGTGTTCAACCGGGCTGTCACCCTGAAGGACTCCTGGGCCAAGGCCGGTCACTAAACCGTCTGCGCCAAATCCGACCAAGCAAAAGGGGCCTTTCGGCCCCTTTTGCTTTTTACGAATCCGGTAGAAAAGTTGATTTTCCCTACCGGATCGGTGCTTTTACCTACACCTTACCCGCCATTTACTCGCTATCGCGGCGACGGAAAGGACGATCACCGGAGGGACGGCCTTCGCGGCCCTCGCCCGGACGATTCTTCTTCCAGCCACCGGGCTTGCCGCCGCCCCCATGGCCGCCAGGACCACCGGGACCGCCCTTGCCCTTGCGGGGAGCACGGGGCTCGTAGCTGGTGGAATTACCATCCACCCGGGCGATGTTGAGCTGACGCCGACGCACCCAGGCCGAACGCAGGATGTTGAGGGTTTCCCGATCCAGATCGTCAGGCAGATCCACGGTGCTGTAGTCGTCATGCAGATCGATACGACCGATGAGACGGCTGGGCAGGTTGGCCTCGTTGGCGATGGCACCGACGATGTCCTTGGGGGAAGCCCCCTGATTGCGCCCCACTTCGATGCGATAGGGCACCATCACCACGGCGTTACCGCGATCATCTTCCGTCACATCCTGGTTGAAGGCAGGACGTTCGCGACGGGGCGGACGATCCTCGCCCTGGGGACGCTCACGCCGGGGACGCTCGGACCTATCGCCCCGCTCACCTCGTTCACCACGGTCAAAGCGCTCCCGCTCAGGACGGGGAGGACGCTCACCTTGAGCTTCGCGAGGAGCACGGGCGGGCTTTTCTTCGGGACGCAGGGGGCGATCCTTCTGAGCCATGAAGGCCAGGGCTGCAGCCACACGCTCCGGCGCGGCCTCCAGCTCGGAAGCCAGTTCGCTCACCACCCCTTCGAAGAAGTCCAGATCTTCCGTGGTCAGGGCCTTGGAGACCCGTTCCTTGAACACGGCCACCCGCTTGTCGGTCACGGCCTGCTGGGTGGGCAGATTGAAATGCTCGATGGGCTGACGGGTCACCCGTTCAATGGTGCGCAGCATGCGCATTTCCCGAGGGGCCACGAACAGGATGGCGGTGCCGGTACGACCGGCCCGGCCCGTACGGCCGATACGGTGTACATAGGCTTCCGCATCGTAGGGAATATCGTAGTTGATCACGTGGCTGATACGAGGCACGTCGATACCCCGGGCGGCCACGTCGGTAGCAATGATGATGTCCAGGGTACCGGCCTTGAGCTGCTCGATGGCGCGCTCCCGGGCCTGCTGGTTCATGTCACCGTTCAGAGCGGCGGCGGAATAGCCCCGGGCCTCCAGCTTCTGGGCCAGTTCTTCGGTGGCTTGCTTGGTGCGCACGAAGATGATGGCCGCGTCCAGCTCGTCCTCCACTTCCAGGATGCGGGTCAGGGCATCCAGCTTGTGCATGCCGGAAACCTGCCAGTAGCACTGGCGGATGGCCGCCACGGTCTGGGTGGAGGACTTGATCTTCACCTCTTCCGGATTCAGCAGGTAATTCTGGGCGACCCGGCGAATGGCATCGGGCATGGTGGCGGAAAACAGGGCAGTCTGCCGCTCGGAAGGCGTGTGTTCGAGAATCCACTCCACGTCATCGATGAAGCCCATGCGCAGCATTTCGTCAGCTTCATCCAGCACCAGGGTCTTGAGACCGGCCAGGGACAAGCTGCCGCGCTCCAGGTGATCCATGATACGACCGGGCGTTCCCACGATCACATGGGCACCCCGGGCCAGCTGCTTCAGCTGGATACCGTAGCTCTGGCCGCCATAGATGGGCAGCACGTGGAAACCAGAAAGATGCTTGGCGTACTTCACAAAAGCTTCGGCCACCTGGATGGCCAGTTCCCGGGTGGGAGTCAGCACCAGGGCCTGGGGACTGGCGTTGGCCAAATCCAGCCGATTCAGGATGGGCACGGCAAAGGCAGCTGTCTTACCGGTACCGGTCTGGGCCATGCCCAACAGGTCGCGGCCTTCCAGCAGCACAGGAATACACTCGGCCTGAATGGGGGAAGGGGTTTCGTAACCCACATCAGCCAGACCTTGCAAAAGATTTTCGGACAAGCCCAACTGGGCAAAGGATTCAATAGCTTCAGACATCACACACTCCCAACGACTGCCCTTGCGGCAGTCCTCACACACCGCGGTACTCCTGACGACCGTCAGGCCCGGACCGCAAAAAACCGGAATTTAAGCCCCGGATAAATTCTCACTGGAGAAATAACCCATGTACCGAGGGCTCGCCCGGCAACTAGAAGGGCGCCATTTTCCACAAAAACCGAAAAAAATCAAATATTAGCTGGCACCCCATGGTTTCATGGGGCTTTCCGGCTATCACTTTTGTGCTAGAGCCTCCAGCAGGCGCCCATGAATGCCGCCAAAGCCCCCGTTGCTCATGACCAGAATCTGATCTCCTACCCGAGCTTCCGCCACAATTTTGCTGACTAGTAGGGTCAGGTCATCTTCCACGCAGACCCGCTCCCCCATGGGAGTCAAAGCGGCTCCAGCATCCCAACCCAGGTTGGCTCCGTAGCAGAACACCTGATCCGCCAGCTCCAGGCTCTCGGCCAAGCGGTCCTTCATGGTGCCCAGCTTCATGGTGTTGGAGCGGGGTTCCAGCACCGCCAGAATGCGGGCATCACCCACCTTGCGCCGCAAACCGGCCAGGGTGGTGGCAATAGCCGTAGGATGGTGGGCAAAGTCATCATAGACCGTGACGCCAGCCTCCACCCCCCGAACCTCCAGTCGGCGCTTCACATTCTGGAACCGGGACAGGGCATCCAGCCCCTGATTCAAGGTCACCCCCACATGACGGGCTGCCAGCAGGGCTGCACAGGCATTGGCGCGATTATGGGCTCCGGACAGCGCCCAGTGGGTTCGAGCCACTTCACCCTCTGGCCCCCAGAGAATCAGGCTGCCATCCGCATCATCTCCCTCCACCCGGTAACCCTGAGCATCGTCAAAGGCCACCACGGGCGTCCAGCACCCCCGCTGCAGAACCCGCTGCAGACTTTCCTCACGGGCATTGACCACAATCTGCCCACTTCCCGGCAGAGTACGCACCAGATGATGAAACTGGGTTTCAATCGCCGCCAGATCAGCGAAGATGTCCGCATGATCAAACTCAAGATTATTCAGGATCACCGTCCGGGGCCGGTAATGGACGAACTTGGAACGCTTGTCGCAGAAGGCCGTATCGTACTCGTCCGCCTCGATCACGAAGAAAGGGGTGTCCCCCAATCGGGCGGACACGGAGAAATTCAGAGGAACCCCGCCAATCAGGAAGCCCGGCGCCATGCCCGCATCCTCAAGAATCCAGGCCAACATGGACGCCGTAGTGGTCTTCCCATGGGTTCCCGCCACTCCCAGCACCCAACGTCCCTGCAACACGTGATCCGCCAGCCACTGGGGGCCTGACACATAGGGCAGCCCTTGATCCAGAATGGCTTCGAGCAGGGGATTGCCCCGGGAAATGGCATTGCCCACCACGAACATGTCCGGCTTCAGGGCCAATTGCCCCACGTCATATCCTTCGGAGAGGCCAATACCTGCAGCCTGCAACTGGTCGCTCATGGGCGGATAAACGTTGGCATCACAGCCCGTCACCCGGTGGCCCGCAGCCACTGCCAGCTGGGCTACGCCGCCCATGAAGGTGCCACAAATACCAAGGATATGGATATGCATGGAAGAAAGCTTTCCGGAGAATGGGGTTGGCGGGGGTAAAATCGGGGCACAATTCTACTTGATCCCACGATCTACGAGGCAGCTATGGCCCGCCGCGAACGAGCCCGAACTCCCCGCCACAGCATTTCCCGCACCCAGATCGCCAGTACGGCGGCCCGGCTCATGGCCCAGGACGGCCTGACCGACATGGCCCTGGCCAAACGCAAGGCAGTACGCCAGCTAGGCCTACCGGAAGATGTGGACCTGCCTGATAACGCCGAAGTGGAAACCGAGTTGCGCCTCTATCAGGCCCTCTATCAAGGCGACACCCAACCCGCCATCCTGCGCCAGCTCCGCCAGGAAGCCGCGCGGATCATGCACTTACTGCAAGACTTTCACCCCTATCTGACCGGCTCTGTCCTGGATGGCACCGCAGGGGAGTTTTCCACTATTGATCTCCTGCTCTTTGCCGACAGCGCCAAGGAAGTGGAAATCTTCCTCCTGGACAGGAACATGGATTTCGAACACGAAGAGCCTCGCAACGACAAGGCTGAAGCGGTGCTGCAGCTCTCCCCCCCCCAGGCAGAAATCAACCTGATCATTTGCCCCCCCCAGTTCGAACGCCATAACTTCAAGCACAGGGATGGCCGCTCCCGGGAAAAAGTCCGGCTCGAGGGCTTGACACGAATGCTCACCCCCTGATGAAAGCCAAGATTCTCAAGGCGCTGGCCATCGCAACACTGGCCCTGAGTGCTCTGCTGGCCGGCATGATCGACTCGTACCAGAACAGCACTCCCCCCACGCGCCCTTCGATTG
>QKDJ01000333.1 GCA_003252145.1 Azovibrio restrictus | reverse complement strand
GGTGCCTGCTGTACATCCTTTGGCAGCTCGAGCCAAGGTCCGCTTCGCCGAGACTCTGGATTACCCCTTTGTGATGTTGCATGCCGGTTCGGCGATCCACCGCTTTACCGTCCAGGCAGCGGCTACCTTGGGGCGGCCTTTGGATGTGCGTATTCAAGTGCGAAGTTTTGATGCCGTGTGCCGCATGGTGGGGGCAGGGGTAGGTATTGGTCTGGTACCCCGTTCGGCCGTGGCCGGATTGAAGCTGCGGGAACCCCCGGCCCTGGTGGAACTGGACGAACCCTGGGCTCGGCGGGACTTGAAGCTATGCGTGCGGGACGAGGCGGCCCTGTCGGGCTTTGCCCGGGAATTGCTGTCCGTCCTGGTGGATGCAGGCGCCCGTTCCGGCAACGGGCTCGCCTGATGGCAATTACCGCCGCCTGGAACCGCCCAGGATGGAACCCAGGACGCCCCGGATGATTTCCCGGCCCAATTGGGAACCGATGGTACGGGCGGCGGACTTGGCCATGGCCTCGATCACGCCCTGGCGATTGCTGGAACGGCGGGGCGCAGAGGTACTGGAACCGCCGCCAAACAAATCACCCAGCCCATCCAGCATGCCCCCCGGCTTGTCCTGATCTGCCGGCGCGGGTGCTGGCCGTTCGGCCGTGCGGGGCGAGGCGGTATTAGTGGCCGCGCTAGTACCCTTGAGCTTTTCATAGGCGGATTCCCGGTCCTCCACCTTTTCGTAGTGGCCATAGAGCAGGGAGCCTTTGATGGCGGCCTGGCGCTCGGCGGCATCGAGAGGGCCGATGCGGGAGGCGGGGGGTAGGATGAAAGCCCGTTCCACCACGGTGGGGCGGCCCTTCTCGTCCAGGAAGGAAACCAGGGCCTCGCCCACGCCCAGCTCGGTGATGGCAGCCGCCGCATCAAAAGCCGGGTTGGCCCGCAGGGTCTCGGCAGCGGTTTTCACCGCCTTCTGGTCCCGGGGAGTGAAGGCGCGCAGGGCATGCTGGACCCGGTTGCCCAGCTGGCCCAGAACCGAGTCGGGAATATCCAGGGGATTCTGGCTGACGAAATAGACACCCACGCCCTTGGAGCGGATCAGGCGCACCACCTGTTCGATCTTTTCCAGCAGGGCCGCGGGGGCCTCGTTGAAGAGCAGATGGGCCTCATCAAAGAAGAACACCAGCTTGGGCTTGTCCAGGTCCCCGGCTTCGGGCAGCTGCTCGAACAGTTCGGCCAGCAGCCAGAGCAGGAAGGTGGAGTAGAGGCGGGAGGACTGCATCAGCTTGTCCGCCGCCAGGATGTTGATGATGCCGCGCCCGTCTGCATCGGTCTGCATCAGGTCGTTGATGTCCAGCATGGGCTCCCCGAAGAACAGGTCGCCCCCTTGCTGTTCCAGGGTCAGCAGATTGCGCTGGATAGCGCCGATGGAAGCGGCGGACACATTGCCGTATTCGGTGGTGAAGTCCTTGGCATGCTCCCCCACGTGCTGAACCATGGCGCGCAGGTCCTTCAGATCCAGGAGCAACAAGCCTTGGTCATCGGCAATCTTGAACACCAGTTGCAGCACCCCGGTCTGGGTGTCGTTCAGGTTCAGGAGCCGGGCCAGCAGGATGGGGCCCATGTCGGAAATGGTGGCTCGCACCGGATGCCCGGCCTCGCCGAACACGTCCCAGAACACGGGAGTGAAAGCCCGGGGCTGCCAGTCGGCGATGCCCAGGGACTTGAGCCGCTCCTCCAATTTGGCCGAGCTTTTACCAGGGGCGCCGATGCCCGACAAATCCCCTTTTACGTCGGCCATGAACACGGGTACGCCAATGTGGGCAAAGCGCTCGGCCAGCACTTGCAGGGTGATGGTCTTGCCGGTGCCCGTGGCCCCGGTGATGAGCCCGTGCCGGTTGGCCAGGGCCGGGAGCAGGGCGAGTTCGCTGGCGGTTTCAGAGCCGGGGTGTTTGGCGATGACGAGGGGAGCGATCATGGCGGCGTAGGACGAAAAAAGATGCCTGAAGAGTAGCATGGGCCCATGTCTAAAATATCCTTTTCCCCCGTTTGAGCAGCCCGAGGAGTGTCCTTGTGAGTGTCATCTTTTTACGTCGCTGGAGCCTGATCTGCAGTCTTTTGCTGACCAGCCTGGGCTGCCATGCCGCTGATCTGAGCCAGAAGGCGGCCTGGCAGGGGGCTGCGTTTGAGGGAGATCGGGCGGCCCTGGAACAACTGGCCCGCTCCGGAGCTCGGGTGCTGCGGGTGTACCGGGAGGCCGATGCCTGGGTGCTGGACGCGGCCCAGGAACTGGGACTGAAAGTGGTCATGGGCCTTTGGGTGGGGTTGCCCCACAAGGGCTTCCGGCTTGATGATCCGGCGGCGGTGGCCCGCCAGGAAGCGCACATCCGTGCCTTCGTGCAACGCTACAAGGATCATCCGGCCCTGCAGGCCTGGGGGGTGGGTAACGAGGTGGAACTAGGGCTTTCCGACCCGGCGCTTGTGTGGCGGGAGGTCAACCGCCTGGCGGGTATCGTCAAAGCTCTGGACCCAAAACATCCGACCCTGATGGTGGCGACAGATGGAGGCGTGGAGCATTTTCGCCAACTGGCCACCTGCTGCGATCAGGTGGATATCCTGGGGCTCAATCTCTACGCGGGTTCCGTGTTCGACCTGCCCCGGCGGCTGGCCGAGGCGGGGGTGGCAAAGCCGGTGCTGATCGCGGAAATGGGGCCCCTGGGCCAGTGGCAGGCAGGTACCAAGCCCTGGGGGGCGCCCGTGGAACTCACCAGCACGGCCAAGGCCGCCTGGTTTCGCGAGGCTCTGGCCTTTGTGGCCGGGCAGCCCCGCATCCTGGGCGCTTTTCCCTTCCTCTGGGGGGCCAAGTTCGAGCAGACGGCCACCTGGCATGGTCTGCTCCTTCCCGATGGCAGCGAGACCAGCATGAGCGATGCCCTGGCCGAGGCCTGGGGCCATCCGGTTAGTGATCCCGCGCCGGTGATCCGGGGCATCGGCATCAATGGGGATGTGTTCGCGCCCGGAGCCTCGGTTTCCGTAGGGCTGGATGCAGGTAGCAGTGTGGCACCGGGTCAGGGAGCGGCCGAGATGAGCGGGTGGCAAGCAGAGTGGTCCTTGTGGCCCGAGGCCTCCAGCGGTCTGGAACTGGCAGCCCATGAGTCGCCCCAGGCCCTGCCGGTTGCATTTGCCCTCGAAGGGCTGAGAGGCGTGCGCTTCACCGCCCCTCAGCAGCCCGGGAATTACCGGCTCTATCTGGTGCTGCGCAATGGTTCGGGCAAGGCAGCCACTGCCAATCTGCCTATTCGGGTGGAGAAAAGGTGAAGCACATCCATGTTCGAATCAGAAAATGGAGCGGATGGGGGGAGCAGGAATTCGCCGGTCACCACGAGGGCTTTCAAAGCAGCAAGGGATTGGTTCAGCCGGGTGCTGACCTGCTAGAATTGCGCGATTCTAAAGCAAGCAGAACAGAAAGGTTTGACCATGGCCGGACACAGTAAATGGGCCAATATCCAGCATCGTAAGGGCCGTCAGGACGAGAAGCGCGGCGCTGCCTTTTCCAAGATCGCCAAGGAAATCACCGTGGCGGCCAAGATGGGCGGCGGAGATGCAGCTTTCAACCCCCGCCTGCGGGTGGCTGTGGACAAGGCCAAGGGCCAGAACATGCCCAAGGACAAGATCGAGACCGCCATCAAGAAGGGTACCGGCGAGCTGGAGGGCGTGGATTACGTGGAAATCCGCTATGAAGGTTACGGTATCGGCGGCGCGGCCGTCATGGTGGACTGTCTGACCGACAACAAGACCCGCACCGTGGCTGAAGTGCGTCATGCCTTCTCCAAGCACGGGGGCAACATGGGCACCGATGGCTGTGTGGCCTTCCAGTTCAAGCACTGTGGCCAGATGCTGTTCGCTCCCGGCACCGATGAAGCTGCCCTGATGGATGCAGCCATTGAAGCTGGCGCCGACGATGTGGTGACCAATGAAGATGGCTCCATCGAAGTCCTCACCCCGCCGGCCGATTTCATCGCCGTCAAGGACGCCCTGGAAGCCGCCGGCTTCAAGCCCGAGTTTGCCGAAGTCACCATGAAGCCCGAAGGCGAGAATGAGCTGGCAGGCGACGATGCCGTGAAGATGCAGAAACTGCTGGATGTCCTGGAAAATCTGGACGATGTGCAGGAAATCTACACCACGGCGGTGTTCGAGGAATGATGCTCCCCTACCGGGATGAAAAGGCGGCGCTTGGCGCCGCCTTTGTTTTTGGGTGATTTTTGGCTACCCCTGCCATGGGCCCCTTGCTGCCTTTCCTCTTCGTCTTCCTCTGGAGCACCGGTTTCATCGGGGCCAAGTTTGGCTTGCCCTATGGGGAGCCCCTGACTTTCCTGCTCCTGCGCTACGCCCTGGTGGTGAGCCTGATGCTGGCCATCGTTTTCCTGACCCGGGCACCCTGGCCCCGGGAGCCGCGCCAGTGGCTGCACATTGCCGTCACCGGGGTGCTGCTGCACGGGGGCTATCTGGGTGGCGTATTCACCGCTATCCACCGGGGGCTGCCGGCTGGGGTGACGGCCCTGGTGGTAGGCATGCAGCCTCTGCTCACGGCAGTGGCGGCGGGCTGGCTGCTGGGGGAGCGGGTGCGACCCCGACAATGGTTGGGCCTGGTTCTGGGTCTGGTAGGTGTGGGCCTGGTGGTTTCCGGGAAATTGGGGGGCGGCACTAGCCGTGAAGGTCTCTGGTTCATGCTGGCGCCGGCCTTGCTGGCACTGGTGGGCATCACGTTGGGCACCTTGTACCAGAAGCGTTCTTGTCCCCATTTCGATCTGCGTAGCGGTTCCGTGATCCAATTCCTGCCTGCCGCCCTGGTCACCCTGCCCGTGGCCCTGGCTACCGAACACATGAGCGTGCAGTGGACCGGGGAATTTGTCTTTGCGCTCCTGTGGCTGGTGCTGGTACTGTCCATCGGGGCCATCAGTCTGCTGAATCTGCTGATCCGTCAGGGCAGCGCAGTGAATGTAGCCAGTCTTTTCTACCTGACACCACCCACCACGGCCTTGATCGCCTGGGGCTTGTTTGGGGAAACCCTGGCACCCCTGGCCCTGGTGGGCATGGGGCTGGCGGTTTCGGGGGTCTATCTGGCCCGGGGGAAATCCTGATGAGGGGCAGGGTATGACACGAATTCTGGGTATCGATCCGGGCCTGCGGGTAACGGGCTTTGGTGTCATCGAGCAGCAGGGCAGCCAGTTGC
>QKDJ01000202.1 GCA_003252145.1 Azovibrio restrictus | reverse complement strand
CTCCATGCGACTGAAGGTGGTGGTTACCTGCAAATCCTCTGCAGCGGCCGGAACTTCCTTGTCCAAGGCTTCAGTAGCCCCGCGCCAGCGCTTGGTCTCGCCCTTCAACTTGTAGCTGGCCATGGCCGACTCACTCACCAGGGCCATCTTGTAGGTGCCGGATTGGCTCAGCTTCACGTCTGCCGTGGATTGCTGCTGGCCGGAATAAAGGCTCTCCGGCTTGATGAGCGTCCCGTCGGGTGCGGTAATGACCAATTTATCCAGGGACAAAGGACGGTGATCCGCCACAAACAGGTCTTCGGAAATGGCACCTCGGATGGTGACCCAGGGCTCCTTGCCCTCCACTTCGGTCACATTGGGTGCCATCCAGCCCCGATGGGCGTGGGCAGACAAGGGCAGACAGGCGGCCAGGGCCAGGGCGGCCAGACTCAGTTGGAATCGCTTCATGGGTTTTCTCCTGGAATCAAGGCTTCAATTGGACAGTGACCGTACCCAGTTCTTCCTGCCCCTTGGCAGAAGCACTCTGGGCCGACTTGGGCGGCCAACTCAGGGGGATGCGCACCACTTCACGGCCACCCGCTTCACGGGAAGCCTCAACTAGCAATTCGTATTCACCGGCAGGCAGATCGCCAAGAGGCGCCTTGCCGGAAGCAAAACTCAAGGTGTGTACGCCTGGAGCACGGGTTGCGGATGTCACCGCATCCACAGGCGTCTGCAGATCACGCCCACCTTTGCGCCACCACTGGCGCATATCTTTCAACCATTTGGTGCCCCCGTTGTCCTTCTTTTTCTGGTCGTACCAAACGGCCAGGTGACTGATGGGGGCCTGCTGATCGGTGCGCTCCAGCCACATGGCGATATAGGGACGGTGATATTCAGCCACCTGCAATTGGGGCAACTCGAGACGGACAGACAACTCGGCAGCCGCAGCAGGTAAGGCCGCCAAGGCAAGAGCAAGGGCAAGACCGGAACGACACTTCATGGGACGTTTCTCCAAAAGAATTCAATGAATGAAAAGCAAGGCAATCAGGACAGGCATCAACACCCCCAGGCCCAGCACGGGCCAGGTTGTGGGGCGCCGGGCGGCGTGAATCTTCAGGACCCAAAGGCCTGACAGGGAAAAAACCAGACAGGCCAGGGCAAAAATGTCGATGAACCAGGACCAGGCCGAACCCGTATGGCGCCCCTTGTGCAGATCGTTCAGCCAGGAAATCCAGCCCCGGTCGGTCAGCTCATATTCCGCCTCACCCTCTTCCAAGCCCAGGCGTAGCCAGGCATCACCGCCCGGACGGGGCAAGGCCACATAAACCTCCTCCCGGGACCACTCCCCCGTCGCCCCTTCGAGCCGGGCCTTGAGCGCTGAAAATGCCCAATTGCGCAGGGATTCGGGCAAAGGGGCTTCCTTGCCATCCAGTTCAACTGACCGGGTCTGCAGTTCAGCCAGCAAAGCCGTCGGTATTGCCTGGGTCTGGCGCTGGATTTTTGGGGAGGCCTCGATCTGCGCTGCGTGATTAAGGGTGATGCCCGTCACGCTGAACAACAACATGCCCAAGAGGCACAGGGCCGAGCTGATCCAGTGAATTTTCAGCAGCAGCTTGAGGGAAGCCGAGCGGTCAGCAATCCCGGATGCAGGCGAGGAGGCAACGAAGGAGGAAGAAGAGGATTTCGCCATGGCTCAAAAATGAAAACAATTTTGGCTGGCATGCGAGAGGCGAGGCCCCACGGAGGGAGGCTAAGACACCGGAGCGGCTGGCTTTGGAACAAGTATAACTGATAACCGTTCGCAACTGCGGCGTAACAGATTGTAAGTATTGAGCGGAAGGAACTGACGATCAGAGACTACTGATTTTTTGGAAAAAGTTTTTGATAACGGTAGGCCACCAGGGCCGCCAGGACGACCAAACCCACCATCACCACCGGCATGGGCCAGCGCAACAAGGCAACGGCCACAAACACCGCCAGGGCGAAAGGCAGAAAAACACGCTTGCCCTTCACCGCTACACCCATGCGCCAGGCCGTGGCTACCAGCAGGCCGCAACCGGCCGCCGCCACCCCACGCAACATGCCTTGCACCCAGGGCAGCTCACCATAACGGTCGTAGAGCATGCCCAGGGCCAGCACGATCAGCAAAGGCCCGCCCAGCAGGCCGAGGACGGAAACTACCGCTCCGGACACTCCTCGGTAACGGGCCCCCACGGCCACGGAAAGATTGATCACATTGGGACCGGGCAGAAACTGGCACAGGCCCAACAGGGCGTTGAACTCCTCCGCATCCAGCCAGCGGCGCTCCTCCACCAGCATGCGCCGGGCGAAGGGCAGCACCCCGCCAAAACCCGAGAGACCGACCGAGGCAAAACCCAGGAAAAGGGCCTTGAGATCGGGATTTGCGAGATCGGCAGCCCCCTCTGAATGGGACAACGCCCCGGCCGAATCTTGCGGCAGGGGCGTTGCGTCCTCGTGAGGCCTATCCGGCAATTAGGACTCCAGGCGATAACGGGCGGACTGGGCGTGGGCCGGCAGCCCTTCTCCATCGGCCAGAGCACCAGCCACCTGGCCCAGGGTCTGAGCCCCGGCCTTGGAGACCCGGATCAGGCTAGTGCGCTTCTGGAAGTCATAGACCCCCAGAGGCGAGGAGAAACGGGCGCTGCCGGAGGTAGGCAGCACATGATTGGGGCCGGCACAGTAGTCCCCTAGGGACTCGGAGGTGTAGGGACCAATGAAGATGGCACCGGCATGGTGAATTTTCTCCACCCAGGCATCGGGCTCGGCCAGGGAGAGCTCCAGGTGCTCGGGAGCCACCCGGTTGGAGAGGGCCACTGCTTCGGCCATGTCCTGCACCAGAATCAAGGCACCACGATTTTCCAGGGAAGTGCGGATCACCTCCTGGCGAGGCATGGTGGGCAGGAGCTTCTCGATACTGGCCTGCACTTTTTCGATATAGGCAGCATCCGGGCAGATCAGGATGCTTTGGGCCAGCTCGTCGTGCTCGGCCTGACTGAACAGGTCCATGGCCACCCAGTCCGGATCGGTGCTGCCGTCGGCCAGCACCAGGATTTCCGAGGGACCGGCCACCATGTCGATGCCGACAATGCCGAACACCCGGCGCTTGGCACAGGCCACATAGGCATTGCCGGGCCCGACGATCTTGTCCACCTGGGGCACGGTTTGGGTGCCATAGGCCAGGGCGGCTACAGCCTGAGCGCCACCGATGGTGAATACCCGGTCCACACCCGCCAGACAGGCAGCTGCCAGCACCAGTTGGTTCCTCTCGCCGCCCGGGGTGGGCACCACCATGATCAATTCCTTGACCCCGGCCACCTTGGCGGGAATCGCGTTCATCAGCACGGAAGAGGGATAGGCGGCCTTGCCGCCGGGTACGTAAAGCCCCACCCGGTCCAGAGGGGTGACCATCTGACCCAGCAGGGTGCCGTCGGCCTCGGTAAAGGTCCAGCCTTCCTGAATCTGCTTTTCGTGGAAAACGCGAACACGGGTAGCTGCCGTTTCCAGGGCTGCGCGACGCGCAGGCTCCAAACCATCCAGGGCGGCCTGCAGCTCGGCCCTGGGCAGTTCCAGGGCAGCCATATGCGTAACGCTGAGGCGATCAAAACGGTTGGTGTAGTCCACCACGGCGGCATCACCCCGGGATTTCACATCGGCCAGGATGCCGACCACGGTCTTTTCGATGTTCTCGTCCTGAGCCCCCTCGAAGGCCAGCAGGGCGTCCAGTTGCTGCTTGAAATCCGGGCTACGACTATCCAGACGCTTGATGGCCACCATGATTTACTTCTCCACTGCGCCGGCAAAGGCGTCGATGATGGGTTGCAGGGTTTCGCGCTTGAGCTTCAGGGCCGCCTGATTGACGACAAGGCGGCTGGAGATATCGAGGATATGCTCCACGGGCACCAGTTTATTGGCCTTCAAGGTGGCACCGGAGGACACCAGATCCACGATGGCATCGGACAGCCCCACCAGAGGTGCCAGCTCCATGGAACCGTAAAGCTTGATCAGGTCCACATGGACCCCCTTGGCGGCAAAGTGTTCCCGGGCAGTCTTGATGTACTTGGTGGCCACCTTGAGGCGGGCCCCCTGCTGCACGGCACTGGCGTAATCAAAGCCTTCGGGCACGGCCACCATCATGGCGCACTTGGCAATATTCAGGTCGAGAGGCTGGTACAAGCCAGCCCCCCCATGCTCGATCAGCACATCCTTGCCGGCCACGCCCAGATCAGCGGCACCATATTGCACATAGGTCGGCACATCGGAAGCCCGCACAATGACCAGCTTCACATGGGCCTGATTGGTGCCAATGATGAGCTTGCGGGAGCTTTCCGGATTTTCGCTGGGCACAATACCCGCAGCCGCCAGCAGGGGCAGGGTCTCGTCGAAGATGCGGCCCTTGGAGAGGGCAATGGTGATACCGTTCACGGGGACTTTCGCAGGGGGTAAAGGCCGGATTTTAACGCAAAGCCCGGTTACCGCAGAATGGCGCATAGGCTGCGCTGCTCAGGCAATCGCCCTAAATGAGTTTATTTATGGATAATTGCGCCAAAGGGAGGCTGGCGTGAGCAAAAGCGACAAATCGCAAAACCATCACTACGTCACGACGGAACAATTAAGAACCGGGCTGTATGTTTTCATTGACCTGCCCTGGTTCCAGCACCCGTTCACCCTCAATCGCTTCAAAATCACCTCTGAAAAACAGATCGCCGAATTAAAGGCCCTGGGGGAATCACGCTTCCGGTTTGATCCTGCCCGCAGCGATCAGCCTCCTCCCTCTGATGAAGAAGCTTTGCCTCCGCCGGCCAACGAAACGACTCCACCCGGCCCTGAGCCCGAACTGCCCCCGGAAATCCAACAGCGCATGCGGCGCTTGGCGGAATACCGGCAACGGATAGAGCATGTAGACAAGGCCTTTCTCAAAGCCACAGGCATTCTCCGCAACCTCAACCGCAACCTGCTGCAAAAGCCCGAAAGCACCCTGAAGGAAATGGGGGGGCTGGTGGAGCAGATGGTGGATGCCTTTCTGGAGCATCCAGAAGTCACCCTCCATGTGATGGGTAACAAATGTGGTGGAGATGAAGCCTATATCCATGGCCTCAATGTATCCGTCCTCTCCATGATGCTGACCAAGGGCCTGAACTTCACGCCCGAACAGGCCCGCATTCTCGGTTTGGGCGCCCTGCTGCACGATATCGGCCTTCAGGAAGTTCCAGACCGGGTGTTGAAAAAGAACCCG
>QKDJ01000011.1 GCA_003252145.1 Azovibrio restrictus | reverse complement strand
GAGCGGCTGCAGATGAAGCTGGAGGAACATCTGCAGGGGAAGGAAAAGGAAATGCTGGAGCGCTCCACCCAGACCATCATCAATCAGGTCCAGGCCATGAAGCGCATGGTGGATGATTTCCGGGATTATTCCCGCCATCCTGCCCCGGAACTGGCTCCCCTGGATCTGAATGGTTTGATCCGGGAGGTGCTGGGGCTCTATGAAAATACGACCGTGCGGGTCACCCCGGAACTGGAAGCTGGCCTGCCCCCGGTCCTGGGTGATGCCAACCAGATGCGCCAGGTGATCCACAACCTGCTGCGTAACGGTCAGGATGCCCTGGAGGAATTCCCCAACCCGGACCTGCGCATCAGCACCTTCCTGGAAGGGAACATGGTTCTGCTGCAGATCACCGACAATGGCAAGGGTTTCCCCGCCGAAATCCTGCCCCGGGTCTTCGAACCCTACATCACTACCAAGCCCCGAGGCACCGGCCTCGGCCTGCCCATCGTCAAGAAAATCGTAGACGAGCACCAGGGCAGCATCGATATCAGCAACCGGTCAGAAGGCGGCGCACGCATCAATATCCGCCTGCCCCTGGCCCAGGAAGGACAACATGGCAGAAATACTGGTCGTTGACGACGAGATCGGCATTCGGGAACTGCTCTCGGAGATTTTGGCCGATGAGGGCTACACCGTGCGCTTGGCGGAAAACGCCACGGCCGCCCGGCAGTTCCGCGCCGACCACACCCCCGATCTGGTGCTCCTGGACATCTGGATGCCCGATACGGACGGCATTTCCCTACTCAAGGAATGGTCGGCCCAAGGGCTGCTCACCATGCCCGTGGTGATGATGTCCGGTCACGGCACCATTGATACGGCAGTGGAAGCCACCCGTATTGGCGCCGTGGATTTTCTGGAAAAGCCCATTGCCCTGCAAAAGCTCCTGGCCACTGTCAAAAAGGCCTTGAAGCACGACAACATCGGCAAGCGCCCGCCCCTGACGCTGGAATCCCTGGCCCACACTCCCCTGTTCCGGGACATGAAGAAGCGCCTGGAGCAGGCCGCGGCCAAGACCAGCGCCCTGTTCATCCGGGGCGGTACCGGCAGCATCGTGGAAATCTGCGCCCGCACCCTGCAGCGCCCCCAATCCCCCTGGATGGACCTGTTCGAGTGCAGCAGCCCCATGACCCAGGAGTTGCTGGAGAAAACCGCGGGCGGCTTGATCTACGTGGCCGACCTAGCCAGCCTGGGCAAGTTGCAGCAGATGAACCTGGCCTTTGCCCTGGAACGGGCTTCCCGCCACAACATCTTGCTGGTGGTGGCCAGCTCCCAGCCCCAGACGACCCTGCTCAGCCGGGGCTGGGACATCCAGACCCTGAACCGGCTCAACGAGGTCTTCCTCTCCCTGCCCAACCTGGCCCAGCATGCGGACGAACTGCCCGAAGTCATCAGCCTGTTCCTCAACCAGATGGTGGAACGCCAGGAAGTGCCTCTGCGTCGCTTTTCCAGCGCCGCACTGAATCTGCTGCGGGTCCATAAATGGGCGGGCGACAACCAGGCCAGTTCCGGTTGGAACGAGCTCCAGGCCATGATCCGCAATCTGGCCCTGTCCGCCCTGGACGAGGAAATCGGAGAAGCAGATGTGCAACACCTGTTGCCCCCGGTGCCTCCCGACGACGAACTGGCCACCCCTGAAGGCCTGTCCGAATTGTTCAGCCAGCCCCTGCGGGAAGCTCGTGACGCCTTTGAAAAGCACTACTTCGAGCACCTGCTGCGCATGGAAGGGGGCAACATGACCCGGGTGGCCGAACGTTCCGGCCTGGAGCGCACCCATCTCTACCGCAAGTTGAAACAGCTGGGTGTCGCCGTGGGGCGCCGCAACGAGGACTAACAAGGACAGCGGATCATGAAGATCATCATTCTCGGCGCCGGTCAGGTGGGGGCCAGCGTGGCGGAAAGCCTGGTTTCCGAGGAAAACGACATCACCATGGTGGACAGCGATTCGGAGCGCCTCTCGGCGCTTCAGGATCGTCTGGACCTACGCGCCGTTACTGGCAACGCGGCCTATCCTTCGGTACTCAAGAGCGCTGGCGCGGAAGACGCGGACCTGCTGATCGCCGTGACCCAGAGCGACCAGACCAATCTGGTGGCCTGCAAGATCGCCCAAAGCCTGTACAACGTCCCTACCCGGATCGCCCGCCTGCGTTCCCGGGACTTCCTGGAAGATGAGCGCCTTCTGTCGCCGGACAATTTCGCGGTGGATTTCGCCATCTGCCCGGAACAGATCATCACTGAATACGTGGCCCGCCTTATCGAGTTCCCGGAAGCCCTGCAGGTCCTGGACTTTGCGGGTGGCCGGGTTTCCCTGGTGGCCGTGCGCGCCATTGAAGGGGGCCTGCTGGTCCGCAAGCCCATCAAGGAAATGCGTGAGCACCTGCCCCTGGGCATGGATGCCCGCATCGCCGCCATTTATCGGCGGGATCAACCCATCATTCCCTCCGGGGAAACCCATATCCAGCCGGGTGATGAAGTCTTCGTGCTGGCGGCCGCCGAGCATATCCGGCCAGTCCTGCGGGAACTGCGGCGCATGATGACCCCGGTACGGCGAGTCATGATCGCCGGGGGCGGCAACATCGGCCTGCGTGTGGCCGCCACCCTGGAGAATCGCTACGAGGTCAAGATCGTCGAGCACAACCGGCCCCGGGCCGACTACATCGCCGGCAAGCTCAAGGATGCCCTGGTGCTCTCCGGCGACACCACCGACGAACAGTTGCTGGAGCAGGAAAACATCGCCGAAATGGACCTGTTCCTGGCCCTCACCAACGATGACGAAGACAACATCATGGCCGCATCCCTGGCCAAGCGCATGGGGTGCAAACGGGTGGTGGCTCTGATCAACCGGCGCGCCTATGCGGACATGGTCCAGGGCGGCCCTATCGACATTGGCATCTCCCCCGCCCATATCTCCATCGGCAAGCTACTGGCCCATGTGCGCCGGGGCGACGTGGCGGCCGTGCATTCCCTGCGCCGGGGTGCAGCAGAAGCCCTGGAACTGGTGGCCCACGGGGACACCAACAGTTCCCAGGTGGTAGGCAAGCGCATTGCCGACATTCCCTGGCCCAAGGGGGTCACCATTGCCGCCCTGGTGCGGGACTTTGATCACATTGAATCCCTGCACGTGCGCGACGATGGCACGGTGGACCGCCGCTCGGGCCGGGTGGAAATCGCCCATGGGGATTCCGTGATCCAGGCCGGCGACCATGTGATCGTGTTCTGCGTCCAGAAAAAGCTGGTACGCAAGGTGGAACAGTTGTTCCAGGTCGGCTTTCACTTCTTCTAAAGACCCTCATGCTCCGCTTCCTCCCCGTCCTGCGCGCCCTGGGCATGGTCATCTGCATGTTCGGACTGACCATGCTGGTCCCCCTGGGCTACGCGGCCGTCGTCAAGGATGCCGCCCAGACCGCTTTCGACGAGTCGGCCTTGCTCACGGTACTGGTGGGCCTCTGTCTCTGGTATTTCAACCGGCATCACAAACGGGATCTGAATGTCCGGGACGGCTTCCTGATCGTGGTCCTGGTTTGGTCCGTGCTACCTGCTTTCGCTGCCCTGCCGCTGCTGGTCAACCTGGACATCAGCTTCACTGACGCCTACTTCGAGGCCATGTCGGGCCTGACCACTACCGGGGCCACCACCCTTTCAGGCCTGGACAATCTGCCGCCTTCCATCAATCTCTGGCGCCACCTGTTGATCTGGCTGGGCGGCATGGGTTTGATCGTGCTGGCCGTGGCCGTGCTGCCCTTGCTGGGCATCGGGGGC
Organism: Azovibrio restrictus; assembly: GCA_003252145.1. Classification (GTDB taxonomy): domain Bacteria; phylum Pseudomonadota; class Gammaproteobacteria; order Burkholderiales; family Rhodocyclaceae; genus Azovibrio; species Azovibrio restrictus_A. The sequence continues at coordinate 1,452 of QKDJ01000011.1, read as the reverse complement.
CGGCAAATGTTCAAGGCGGAAACCCCGGGCCCCATGAAGGATTCCAAGCTGACCCCGCGCATTGCCCAGACCGCCAAGGGCCTCTGGAGCCTCTACGCCCTGATCACCATTGCCTGCATCCTGGGTTATCGCTGGGCCGGCATGGACTGGTTTGATGCGGTCTGTCACGCCTTCTCCACCCTGGGCCTGGGAGGCTTTTCCACCCACGACGCCAGCTTCGGCTATTGGGATTCCCAGCGTATTGAAAGCGTGGCCATCGTCTTCATGCTTCTGGCCGGGATGAATTTTGCCACCCACTATGTGGCCATTACCGGGCGTAACTTCTCGGTTTATGCCCGGGATCCGGAAGCCCTCTGGTTCCTCTCGGTGCTGGGCGGCAGCACCCTGGTCCTGGGTATTTATTTGTGGGCTAACCACGTTTATCCCAACATGCACGAAGCCCTGCGCTTTGCCGCCTTCAATGTGGTGTCCATCGCCACCACCACCGGCTACGCCTCCACAGACTTCAACCTCTGGCCCTTTTTCGCCCCCCTGTGGATGCTTTTCCTCTGCAGCTTTGCCACCTGTGCCGGGTCTACCGGCGGCGGCATCAAGATGATCCGCGCCATCCTGCTCTACAAGCAGGTCTATCGGGAATTGCTGCGGGCCATGCACCCCAACGCCGTGTATCCGGTCAAACTGTCCGGCGAAACTATGTCCCAGAATGTGCTGTTCGCCGTGCTCTCCTTCGGCTTCATCTACATGGTCAGCCTGGTCAGCCTCACCCTGCTGCTGGCCTTCACCGGACTGGACATCATCACCGCCTTTTCCGCCGTAGTGGCCATGGTCAACAACACGGGCCCGGGTCTGAGCGACGTAGGCCCGGCCACCACCTACGCGATCCTGGACGATTTCCAGACCTGGGTGTGCACCTTTGCCATGCTCCTGGGCCGCCTGGAAATTTTCACCCTGCTGGTGGTGCTGACCCCGGCCTTCTGGAAAAAATGAAATGACTGATGCCTATATTGTGGGTCACATCACGGTACAGGACCCGGCAAGCTGGGCCGAATACCGCAGCAAGGTTCCCGGCACCCTGACTCCCTGGGGCGGAGAGCTGGTTTTTCGGGGCCAACAACGGGCTGTCCTGGCCGGGGACAATCCCCACACCGATATCGTTGTGATCCGTTTTCCCTGCATGACGGCCCTGAACAACTGGTTCGCATCCCCTGAATACCAGGCGCTGATTCCCCTGCGGCAACAGGCCGCCCAGGTGGACCTGCTCGCTTACGAAACCTAGCCGGCATTGCCCATCACCCTCGACGCCCTCCCCTTCACTCGGGGATAATCTCGGCTTTATCTTTTCCGGAGCGCTCCCGTGACCCGACCCAAGAACGATAACTTCCTCCGGGCCCTGCTCAAGGAACCCACCGACCGCACTCCTCTGTGGCTCATGCGCCAGGCGGGTCGCTACCT
>QKDJ01000212.1 GCA_003252145.1 Azovibrio restrictus | reverse complement strand
GTATTCGGGAAAAGTATGTGGCCCCCCCCCATACGACGGATTTCGCCATTCTCTATCTACCCATCGGAGGTTTGTACGCCGAAGCGCTACGTCGTCCCGGCCTGGTGGATACCTTGCAGCGGGAGTGGCGGGTTAACCTGGCTGGGCCCACCACCTTGGCGGCCCTATTGAACAGTTTGCAAATGGGCTTCAGAACTTTGGCCATTGAACAGCGTTCCGCCGAGGTATGGGCGGTGCTGGGCGCCGTCAAGACGGAGTTCGGAAAGTTTGGTGAAGCCCTGGCCCATACCCGCAAGAAGCTGGATGAGGCGAGTAACAGTATAGGTAAGGCTGAAACCAGGACTCGAGTCTTGTCCCGGCGACTCAAAGAAGTGGAAGCCTTACCTGCTGGTGACGCCGAACAACTGATTGGCAGCGCAGAATTCGAAGGGGAGGAAGCCTGAGTTACTCGCCCGAACTGGAGGCAGCCTATCGGGCGACGGAGTACCGGATTCAGCTGCCGAATCAGCAGGTGAGTCTACGGGTCGGCGTACTCAATCCAATGCTGGAACAGTGGCTGCGGCAGGAACAGTACGCTTGCTGGGGATTGGTGACCGCCTGGAATCCGGGATCCCAGCTGGTTTCAGGGGAACGCAATCAGCTTGAACAGGAAAAACTAAGGAAATTGCTGCTATGCGGCAATTTTTCTATTTTTCTCGCTGAGAATTATTCTGATTTAGGCCTCTGGCCTATGGAACCTAGCTTTTTTGTTCCGGAGCTTAGTTGCCAGGAAACCCTTAGTCTAGCTGGAAAAGTTGGTCAAAATGCATGTTTATGGGGGCAGGTAGGAGAATTGTCGAAATTGTTGTGGGTTTAGTAAATATTCTGCAATACTCACAAACGTAAGTATTTTCGCAATTACAGATACGGGTTGTCAGGTATGAGTAGCGGGCATATTGGCCGTTTCGAGATTCGCCGGGAATTGGGCCGTGGCGCTCAGAGCGTGGTTTATCTTGCTTTTGACCCGCAGCTCGAACGGGAAGTGGCCGTCAAAACCCTGCACTTTTCCCAACCTGATCCCGAGCAGAATGCCACCTTGTTGAGTGAAGCACGCATGGTGAGCAAGCTGCGCCACCCGGATATCGTTCCCATCTATGAAGCAGGGGAAGAGGGTGGGGATGTCTTCCTGATTTTTGAGTATGTGCCAGGCTTGAATCTGGCCCGCCATCTCCAACAACAAGGCCCCTTACCACCCGCTAAGGCAGCCAGCCTCATGCGGGATATCCTTGAGGCCGTGGCCCATGCACACACCCATGGGGTGATTCACCGGGATCTCAAACCCAGCAATATTCTCATGGATGAAGCGGGTGTTCCTCGGGTAATGGATTTCGGGATTGCCGCCCATCTGAACGAGGTCTATGAGGGGCAGGAGTTTACGGGTACGCCAGCCTATATGGCGCCCGAGTACATTACCAGTCGGGTGGTCAGTGAGCGGACCGATATTTTCTCTGCCGGACTGATTCTGTGTGAGTTGTTGACGGGAAAACGGGTCATTGCGGGTTCTGATATCTACCAGATCATGAACCGGATCACCAATGAGAGTGTGCGTCTGCCGGATGGTGCAGCCATTGATGACCGGTTGGGGAACATCATTCTCAAGGCCGTGGCACGTAACCCCGAAGAGCGCTATGAAACGGCGGCCCAGTTTGCTCAGGCTCTGGAAACCTATCTGACCCCTGAAAAGGATGAAAGTCAGGGAGGCGGAGTTCAGGCCAGTACGGTGGATTTCCTGTTGCGGCGCTTGCGCCACAAGGGGGACTTCCCGGCCCTGTCCGAGTCGGTCAGTGCCATCAACAAGATCGCCTCCAGCGAAACGGAGAGCATTTCCAAGCTCTCCACATCCATCCTCAAGGATTTCTCCTTGACCAACAAGATCTTGCGTTTGGTCAATTCTGCCCATTATCACCAAGCAGGTGGAGGCAATATCAGCACGGTGTCCCGGGCAGTGATCGTGCTGGGTTTTGACGTGGTGCGTAATATCGCCGTGACAGTCTTGTTGTTTGAGCACTTGCAGAACAAGGTCAACGCCAATCAGCTCAAGGAAGAATTCCTGCGAGCCAATCTGGCGGGGTCGCTAGCTCAGGCTATTGCCACGCTTCAGGAGCATCGAGACCAGGAGCAGCCCTTTATCTGTGCAATGTTCCACAATTTGGGACGCCTCCTTTCCCAGTATTACTTCCCTGAGGAAAGCGAGGAAATTCGCAAGGTCATGATCCAGAATGAGATTGGCGAGCAGCAAGCTTCTCTGAAGGTGTTGGGGGTGACCTTTGAGGACCTGGGGATTGGCATTGCGCGGAACTGGGGCTTTCCCACCGTGATCGTCAACAGCATGCGTCAGATCAGCCCTGGGCAAGTGCGCCGCCCTCGGACGCCAGAGGAACGCTTGCAGGTAGTTTCTGCCTATTCCAATTCCTTGTGTGATGCCATCGTTAACCTGACTCCTGAGGAACGGGATAGGGAAATTCGTAAGATTTCTGCACGTTTCAAAGCTTCCGTGACGGTGGAGTCCAACGAATTGACCGAGGCTATCCGAGGAGCTATTGAAGAAGTCACCGAGTTTGCACGTATCGTCCAAGTCAATCTGCAGCAAACCCATTTCGGCCGACAGCTCAGCAAATATGTGGGGCTCTCGGAAATGGGGGAGGATCAGAGCGCGGATACGGTGATTGGGAGCGACAGCCTGGCGGGCACCATTCTTTCCATGGGGAAGAATGCAGTGCTCGATACTGGCGCGTTTGGAGAGGAAGGGCAGAAGGCGGTGGATGCCCAGGCGGTACTCACCGCCGGGATTCAGGACATCAGTAACACCCTGGTGGAAAACTACAAGCTCAATGATGTACTGCGCATCATCCTGGAGACCATGTATCGGGCCATGGGATTTCGCCGGGTGCTATTGTGTATCAAGGACGCCCGTAACAATGTCATGCAGGGGCGTTTCGGTTTCGGTCCGGATGCTAACGAAGTAGCCAAACAGTTCCAGTTCACCCTGAGTTTCACACCGGATATTTTTCATGCGGTGACATCAAAAGGGGTGGATATCCTGATCAGCGACATTGATGATCCCAAGATTGCCAGCCGGATTCCCGACTGGTATCGCAAGATGCTTTCGGCCCGAAGTTTTGTGGTGTTCCCGCTCAACATCAAGAACAACCCGGTAGCCATAATTTACGCGGACAAGGAAGAGGCCGGTAGTATCGAGATTACCGACAAAGAACTAGCCCTGTTGCGTACCTTGCGTAATCAGGCGGTGCTGGCCATCAAACAGGCCAGCTGAGGCCACCTGATTTTCATTTAAAGAACCTGCCACCAAGGTTTCTTACGCTCCAGACCATCAGTAAAGAAAATACTCTCGGGGTAGTTGAGGCGCATCACCCGTTCAGCATCGGCCCGCAATTGTTCCATACCCAACTGCTCATAGGATTTGACCATGAGAAACAGGGCCTTTTCCTGGGAAGGGGTGTTGGGGTAATTCTGTACGGCAAACTGGCTACGGTTGGCGGCAGCAATGTAGGCGCCCCGCTTGTAGTAATAGTGGGCCACATGCACCTCATGGGCTGACAGGGCATTGACCAGGTAGTTCATTCGCTGCAGGGCATCCGAAGTGTACTTGCTTTTAGGGAAGCGCTGCACCAGTTCCTTAAAGGTCTCGAAGGCTGCACGGGCTGCCTTGGGATCGCGCTCCGTCTGATCCTGAGTATTCAGGTAACTCAGGAAGCCCAGATCTTCGTTGAAATTGATCAAGCCCTTCAGGTAGTACATGTAGTCCACATGGGGATGGTTGGGGTGCAGCTTGATGAAGCGGTCACAGGCGGCGATGGCGGAGGCCGTGTCGCCATCCTTCCAGTAGGCGTAGGCTGTTTCGATCTGGGCTTGCTGGGCGAAGCGACCGTAGGGATACCTGGACTCCAGCTTCTGGTAATACTTGACTGCCTGTTCCCAGTTACTGTCTTCCATGGCCGTCTTGGCTTCGGAATAAAGTCGGGCAGCAGACCAGCCGGCCGTATTATCAATTTGTTCCGGCAACAGACTGCATCCGCTGGCTAGGGCCACGCTCAGGGCGATGAGCCCGTGGCGCAGGGAATGGCGCCACGGCTTCGCGATCGAAGGCGTGGACGATTGAGAGGCCAACTCCTTTGCTGCAACCCCGGCTACACTTCGCATATGAGCAATCCTGAAGAAAATCTCGACGATTATAGCCCAAGCCCGGAAGAGGTTTTATGGGTTCCCGAAAGCGAAGCGGGGCGACGCCTGGATCAGGTGCTGGCCCTGTTGCTGCCCCAGTATTCCCGTAACCGTCTGCAGACCTGGATCAAGGCCGGGCAATTGCTGGTCGATGGTGTAGAAGAGCGCGAACCCAAGCGCAAGCTGCGCGGCGGAGAATCCCTGGCGCTGGTGGCTTTGCACGATCAAGAAACCCTGGCCCAGGTGCCGGAAGCCATTCCCCTGGATATCGTGTTTGAAGATGAGGCCTTGCTGGTGGTCAACAAGCCAGCAGGTATGGTGGTGCACCCCGGAAGTGGCAACTGGAGCGGGACTCTGATGAATGCCCTGTTGCATCACGACCCAGTCTTGGCCGGGGTGCCTAGGGCTGGCATCGTGCACCGCCTGGACAAGGACACCAGCGGCCTTCTGGTGGTGGCGCGAACCCTGGAATCCCAGACGGACCTGGTGCGCCAGCTCCAGGCCCGGACGGTGAAACGGGAATATCTGGCCGTGACCTGGGGAATCCCTGATCAGGAGGGGAGGGTGGAAGCCCCTATCGGACGCCATCCCAGCCAGCGCATCAAGATGGCGGTGGTTCCCGGCGGCAAACCTGCCATTACCCATTACCGGATTCTCCGCCGCTATCAGGGGGCTGCCCTGGTGTGCTGTCGCCTGGAAACCGGGCGGACTCACCAAATTCGCGTGCATATGGCTCATGTGGGTCACCCTTTGCTAGGAGACCCGGTCTATGGCCGGGCTTCGACGCCAGGGCTGCCATCCTTCGGGCGTCAGGCTTTGCATGCCACCCGTCTTGGGTTGATTCATCCCGTGAGTCAGGCACCTCTGTCCTGGGAGGTTCCCTTGCCGGACGATATGAAACAGTTACTTGAGGATTTACCGGATGCTTGATCTGATCATTCCTGATTGGCCGGCTCCTCCTGGCGTTAAGGCCCTGCAGACGACCCGTACAGGTGGCTGTTCCGAAGAGCCCTATGCCAGTTTCAATCTGGGGGATCACGTTCAGGATCACCCGGATA
>QKDJ01000039.1 GCA_003252145.1 Azovibrio restrictus | reverse complement strand
GGCAGGCCGGCTTCCAGTTCCGGGGTGACCCGCACGGTCGTACTTTCATAGAGTCCCAGTACTTCCCGGATCAGGCCATTCAGGTCCAGGGGGGCCAGTTCCGGTGCCGGATGGCGGGAATAATCCCGGAAATCATCCACCATGCGCTTCATGGCCTGGACCTGATTGATGATAGTCTGGGTGGAGCGCTCCAGCATTTCCTTTTCCTTCCCCTGCAGATGTTCTTCCAACTTCATCTGCAGCCGCTCGGCGGAAAGCTGGATGGGGGTCAGGGGATTCTTGATCTCGTGGGCCAGGCGCCGGGCTACCTCGCCCCAGGCGGCGCTGCGTTGGGCGGCGATGAGCTGGGTCACGTCGTCGAAGACCAGCACGTGACCGCCACCGCCTGCTTCCGGCAGATGGGTGCCCCGGAGCAAGAGCACCTGGGTTTGGCCCCCTTCCGGTCCCATCTCCAGCTGTTCCTGCCATTCTTCCTGGCCGTCACGCTCGAAATGCTGGCGGATGGTCTGGCCCAGTTCCGGGTAAACGGTCCAGTTCTGGGCGGGGCTGCCCACCAGCGCCGAAATGGGCTCCCCAAGAATGGTGATGGCCCCTTCGTTGATGGTGCGCAGGGTGAAGTGCCGGTCAAAAACCATGACTCCGGCCGAGAGATTGGCCAGGATGGATTCCAGGTAGGCCCGGGCCGACTCCACCTCGCCCCGATGGCGGTCTGCATCTCGTCGAGCATCATCCAGCTGGCGGGTCATCTGGTTGAAGGAGCGGGTCAGGATGCCCAGCTCATCCCGGCTATCCACGGCCTGTCGAGGGGAATAGTCCCCTTGGGCCACTGCCTGGGTGCCTTCTGCCAGGATGGACAGGGGGGCAGAAAGGCGGCGAGCCAGGAAGAAGGCCAGGGCAAATGCACCGAACACGGCCACCAGCATGGTCAGAGTTAGGGTCAGTGCATAGATCTGGGTTAGCCCGTCCCGGGCCAGCTGCAACTCTTGGTAATCCCGGTACACATCCTGGACGGCTTCAGCATTCCGGGCCAATACACTGGGAACGGTCTGGGAGAGCTGCAAAACCTGGGGCTGTTCGAAGAAGGTCTGAGGACTGATGGAAACCAGCACACGTAGATGCATGCCAACATCTCCATCCCCTTCGATGGCGGTCACTGGGCGGCCACCTCGGGCCTGTTTCAGTTCCGACGGGGACGGCAGGGGCGGCAGGGGGCTGGCCAGTTCTCCCTGGGTACTGGTCACCAGTTGCCCGTTGGGGGCGAAGAGGGCGGCAGAATCTACCCCGGCCTGTTCCCGCAGGTGGGAGAGCAGTACCCGCTGGGTGCTGTCGGGACGGTTGGCCAGTTCCAGGGACATGGCTCTGGCCTTCTGGGTCAGTTCGCTCAACAGGGAATCCAGGGAAGATCGTCCCAGGTTGAGGCCGGATTCCAGGGCTTTTTCCACCCGCACATCAAACCAGCTTTCGATGGAGCGGGTCACGAACTGGACGGAAACCCCGTAAACCAGAGTGCCGGGAACAATGGCCACCAGGCCGAACATGAGCATGAGTCGGAGCTTGAGCCGGGAGCCGAAGACCTTGGCCCGGTGTTCCCGCCACAGGGCATGAAGTTGCCACCCTACCAAACCTAGCAGGGCAGCCGCCACCAGGGCGTTCAGTCCCAGCAGCAGGGGGTATTGGTCGGCAAAGATCATGGTGTCTGCCGAAGCAGAAGCCAGCAGCAGGAACCACAGGATGGCACCTAGAGCCGCACCAATGGCGCCGATAATGGCCAGCAGACGTTTCATCGGGCGTCCTGGGTCGGGGGAGGCTGGATGATGGGAGCCGCCTGGGGTGCGGCAGAGGTGTCTACGGCTTCCGGTTGTGGCACGATGAATTGCCACTGAACCCAGTCGGAATTCAGGTTCCAGTCCCGGCTGGCCAGGGCGGAGACCTGGAAGGGCTTGGGTAGAAGGGAAATGTCGAGACGCATGCGCAGGGCGGCTTGATAGGTATCACCGGGTTTCAGGGGGGTGTCGATGACTTGCCAGCGGCGCACCCGGGAAAGGACCTGGATGGCCTCTTCCAGGGAAGGGAAGGAGAGATGCAGGGTGCCGGCGGAAAGCCGGTACTGGCGGGTTAAGGCGTGATAACTCAGGCGCCAGGTCTGGCTGCGGTTAACCACTCGTTCGTCCACCCAGAACCAGCGGGGACGTTCCAGTTCGAAATCCAGGGTGAAATACAGGGTGACCCCCTTGGTGACCGCTTCTTCCAGACGAGGATTGAAATCTATCTTGAAGTCGGCGGCCAGGGCATAACCCCCTTCTTCCAGGGGAAATAGCCGGGCGTTGTCCACGTCAATATTGCCGGCCCTGGCCGGAGCAGCGAGAAATGTCAGGCTGGCGAGCAGCAGAAACAGACCCAGGCGCAGCAATTCAATCCACTTTTTGCAGGAGGCCATAGTAAAACCCATCATTGTCAGTGCCAGGAAGCCATTGCTCTTCACGCAGCAGGCGGGCATTGGGGGTACGGCTCAGGAATTTGGCGACCTGTTCCCCGTTTTCTTCCGGAAAGACCGAGCAGGTAGCATAAAGCAATTTTCCCCCAGGCAGCAGGGCCGTCCAGAGCCGTTCCAGGATGCGCCGCTGGGTGAGGGCGAACTTCAGCACGTCCTGGGGTTGGCGCAACCATTTGGCATCAGGGTGGCGGCGGACCACGCCACTGGCCGAGCAAGGTACATCGGCCAGGATGGCGTCGAAAGCTTCCGGATCGCGGCCCCAAGCTTTGGGGCGGCTGGCATCGGCACAGCGTACCCGGGCGCTCAGGCCCAGGCGTTGGAGATTGGCTTCGATCTGGCGGCAGCGGACGGGATCCAGATCCAGGGCCGTCAGTTGCAGATCGGCCTGTTCCAGCAGATGGGCGGTTTTGCCTCCAGGGGCAGCACAGGCGTCCAGCACCAGGCTGCCCGGATCGGGAGCCAGCAGCTCGGCAGCCCGTTGGGCGCCCAAGTCCTGAACTGATACCAGTCCTTCAACGAAGCCCGGTAACTGACTCACGGGTACCGGACGGGCCAGCAGAATGCCCTGTTTTCCATGGATTGCCCCATCCAGACCCGCTGCTTGCAGGCGCTCCAGATAGGCCGTGGTATTGCTACGTTGTTGGTTCACCCGCAGGGCCATGGGAGGAGGGCTGTTGCCCGCAGTCACGATGCCTTGCCAATTTTCCGGATAGGCGGTTTGCAGCTTTTCCAGCCACCAGGCCGGATGCCAGTGGCTGGCCGCCTCATCCTGGGCCAGCTCTGTCAGCAGCTCATCCTTCTGGCGCAGGTAATTGCGCAGGACCCCATTGACCAGGCCCTTGTAGCGACCATCCTCCAGGAATCCGGCAGCCTCCACGGCCTGATTCACCACCGTGTGGGGCGCATCATCCCAGGTGGCCAGCCGGTGCAGGGCACAGAGCAGCAGCGCGTGAATATGGGGATAGGGCGTGTTGCGCAACAGAGGTGCCAGCAGGGCATCGCCTTCTCCGTGGCGGCGCAGGGTGCCGTAAACAATATCCTGCACGGCGGGGCGCTGGGGGGGCGCGATTTGCTCCAGGGCGCCATCTGCCAGGCTTTCGCCAGCCATGACCCGGGCCACAATAGGGGCCGCCAGATGCAGGGCGGCGGCGAGGGAGTCCGGGGGCAGGGCAGAAGACATAAAAACAGGCGCGAAAAGTGGCAACAAGGCGGGGCCGCAAGTCTAGCATGGGCCTTTGCTGATACATGGTTTCCCGCCGCGGGGCGGGCGATAATGGGGCATGCCCTATCTCATCATCCTGCTGCTGTTTTTTGCTTCTGGTGCTCAAGCCTGGAATGGGGCCGGGCACCGTCTGGTGGCTGCCTTGGCCTGGCAGGAGATGTCGCCTCAGGCGCGGCATCAGGCTAGTGCGCTGCTCAAGGCTCACCCGGACTACGCCCGTTGGCTCAAGCGCCAGCGTAGTGCCGACCCGGCGGAGGGGGTTTTTCTCGAAGCAGCCACCTGGCCGGATGACATTCGCAATGACCGCCGTTTTTACGATTCCGGAAAGACGCCTACCCCTTTGCTTACCGGTTTTCCCCACATGGAGCGCCACAAAAATTGGCATTTCGCCGAACCGGCGGCGGAGGGCGGAGCCGGCCAACTGGATGAACGTCTGACTCTGTTAGCGAAGGACCTGCAAAATGGGGCGGCCCCAGCACGATCCTATGCCTTGCCCTGGTTCCTGCATCTGGTGGCGGATCTGCACCAACCCCTGCACACAGGCGGGCGCCGGGATGGAGGGGGCAATGGGTACGAGGTGGAGCACAGTCTCAATCCCCGCAAACCCTTCATGTCCCTGCACGCCTATTGGGATGATTTGCCCGGCCCGCCCTGGTTGCGCGGCAAGCAACTGGCCCAGCGTCTGGCCCGTCTTCAGGAGACTGAAACGGCTAGGGAGGCTCAAAAAGTGGGGAATGTTTCCGGTTGGTTAGATGAGAGCCGCGCCCTGCTGGCCCATGGGGTTTATCCGGAAACCGAGGGCAGTCTCTTGCCCCTGGTGACTGAAGCTTTCGATCAGCAGGCCCGTCAGACGGCCGACCAGCAATTGTTACGGGCCGGCCATCGCTTGGGTGCCTGGCTCAATCGGCTCCTGGTTCCACGTGAAACGGGCAATCGCTAAGATGCCGGATGGTTGAGTACATTTGGATTTGGAATCATGGCGCTGTTTCAGGATCGCTACGAAATATTGAAGGAGCTGGGCAAGGGCGCCACGGGCACGGTGCATCTGGCCCAGGACATCTTTGCCGATCGTCAGGTGGCCCTGAAGGTGGCCCATCCTCGTATCTTCACCAACGATCCGGAGCAGGGCGCCATGCGCAAGGCCTGGCTGAACGAAGTACGTCTGGCAGGTAGCCTCCAGCATCCTTATATCGTGCAGGTATTCGATGCGGGGATGGGTGAAGATTCTGCCTATCTGGTCATGGAATACCTGCCGGGCGGCACCCTGGAACCCTACATCCGACCCGACAATTTCAAGCCCGTGGGTGAGGTGCTGGAAATGGCCTACAAGTGCGCCAGTGCCCTGGATTACGCCTGTCGGGCCGGGATCGTGCACCGGGACATCAAGCCCGCCAACCTCCAGTACATTGGCCCTGGGGAAGTGAAGGTGGGGGATTTCGGGGCGGCCTACTGGGGGCGGGGGGATTCCACCCAGGTCATGGATATCGGCTCCCTGTCCTACATGGCCCCCGAGCTGTTTCGACACTGGGTGACGCCTCAGGCAGATATCTACGCTTTGGGGGTGGTGTTGT
>QKDJ01000057.1 GCA_003252145.1 Azovibrio restrictus | reverse complement strand
GGCCTGGTTCAGGCGTTCCTTGACCGCGCGCTCTACACGCACCAGACCGGCACGGAACTGGTTCTCAGCCAGTTCGCCCACGGAACGGACGCGACGGTTGCCCAGGTGATCGATATCGTCGATATCGCCGCGACCGTTGCGCAGTTCCACCAGGACCTTGATGACTTCGACGATGTCGCGGGGCGACAAGGTCAGTTGCTCACGAACATCCACGTAGGCGCCGGCACCCTTGAGCTTGGCAGCCAGGGCATCAGCCACGTCCTTGAGCAGGTTTTCAGCCATGGCACGGGAGCCGTAGGGCAGTTGGCCCACCAGTTCCTGAATGCGGGACAGGGGCTCACCAGCAGCTTCGGCCAGGTTCTTCAGGGCCGCTTCAGCACGAGACTGAAGGCTGTTGACCATGACCTTGTACTCGACCACTTCAGTGCGACCCAGACGACGGTTGAACTTCATCCGGCCAACGCCGGACAGGTCATAACGCTCGTCGGAATAGAACAGGCCGTTGAACAGGATTTCAACAGCTTCTTCAGTGGGAGGCTCACCAGGACGCATCATGCGGTAGATGGCCACGCGGGCAGCCTGCTTGGAGGCCGTATCGTCACCACGCAGGGTCTGGGAGATGAAAACGCCCCGATCCAGATCGTTGGTGTACAGGGTCTTGATTTCGCCGACACCGGCTTCCTGCAGCTTGGCCAACAGGGCTTCGGTGATTTCTTCGTTGACGGCGGCGACGATTTCACCGGTTTCCTTATCCACCACGGGAGTACCGATCACACGGCCCACCAGGAAGTCTTCGGGAACAACCAGCTTGTGCAAATTGGCAGCCTGCATATCGCGGATATGCTTGGCGGTGATGCGCTTGTCCTTGGCCACGATGGTCTTGCCATCGGCGCCAACCACATCGAAACGAGCCACTTCACCGCGCAGACGCTCGGGAACCACTTCAAATTCGATTTCTTCCTTGGTCAGACGGAAAGTATCGAAGTCGAAGAACTCGGCCAGAATTTGTTCGGGCGTCATGCCCAGAGCCATCAGCAGAGTGGTGACGGGCATCTTGCGACGACGGTCAACCCGGAAGAACAGGGTGTCCTTGGGGTCGAACTCGAAGTCCAGCCAGGAGCCACGGTAAGGAATCACCCGAGCAGAGAACAACAGCTTGCCGGAGCTATGGGTCTTGCCACGGTCATGCTCGAAGAACACGCCGGGAGAACGGTGCAGCTGGGACACGATGACCCGCTCGGTACCGTTGATGACGAAAGAACCATTGGTGGTCATGAGCGGAATTTCGCCCATGTACACTTCCTGTTCCTTCACTTCCTTGATGGTCTCGGGAGCCTCACGGTCCAGAATCACCAGACGCACCTTGGCCCGCAGGGAGGAGGCGAAGGTCAGGCCGCGCTGCTGACATTCCTTCACGTCGAAAGCCGGCTCGCCCAGCTGATAGCTGACGAATTCCAGGCGCGCATTTCCGGAATGGGAAACGATAGGGAAAATAGACGTAAAAGCCGCCTGTAGCCCTTCGTTCTTCCGCTGGGCGGGTGGTACTTCGGCCTGCAGGAAATCAGAGAAGGACGCCAGCTGAGTTGCCAACAGGTAGGGAACGTCAAGAACGTTCTCACGCTTGGCAAAGCTCTTGCGGATGCGTTTTTTCTCGGTGTAGGAATAGGAGGAAGTGGAACTCATGGTCACTCCGAGATCAAAGGACGGAAACAATGAGGCCGGAGCGTGAGCCCCGACACGAAAAGACGGAAACGGGCAAACGCAAACCCGCTCCTCTCCCGGGAGAGATGAGTGAGGCTTGCGTTTGCCTTTTGAGTACGAATAGGTATCTCGCCGACTTTATAAAATCTGACAGTAATGCAGAAAAGGGCTGGTGACGTCGGTCACCAGCCCACAGGACATCCAGTCGATTACTTCAGTTCGACCTTGGCGCCAGCGTCTTCCAGTTGCTTCTTCAGGGCTTCAGCGTCAGCCTTGGAGATGCCTTCCTTAACGGGCTTGGGAGCGCCATCAACCACGTCCTTAGCTTCCTTCAGGCCCAGGCCGGTAGCAGCGCGCACGACCTTGATGACTTCAACCTTCTTGTCACCGGCAGCAGCCAGGATCACGGTGAATTCGGTTTGCTCTTCAGCAGCAGCAGCAGCGCCACCGCCAGCGGGAGCAGCCACGGCCATAGCGGCAGCGGAAACACCGAACTTTTCTTCAAAAGCCTTGACCAGGTCGTTCAGGTCCATAACGGTCATGGAACCAACGGCTTCCAGGATGTCTTCTTTGGTAATTGCCATTTAAATTACTCCTAATTTCGATTCTGTAATGAAGTCTGAGGTGACAGTGATCAGGCTGCGGCTTCTTCGCGTTGCTTGGCGAGAGCGGCCAGAGCACAGGCGAACCCGGAAACGGGGGCCTGCATGATGCCCAGCAGCTTGGCCAGCAGTTCTTCGCGGCTGGGGATGGAAGCCAGGGCTTGTACGCCTGCCTTGTCCAGCACCTTACCGGAATAGGAACCAGCCTTGATGATCAGCTTGTCGTTGGTCTTGGCGAAGTCGTTCAGGACCTTGGCAGCAGCCACGGGATCCGTGGAGATGCTATAGATCAGGGGACCCACCAACTGGCTGGACAGTTCTGCGAACGGGGTTTCCGCCACAGCACGGCGCACCAGGGTGTTTTTCAGCACGCGCAGATACACGCCAGACTCGCGGGCCTTCTTGCGCAGCACGGTGAGGTCGGAAACCTCGATGCCACGATATTCGGCCACGGCGATGGTCTGAGCGGTGGCCACTTGTGCCGACACCTCAGCCACTACGGCTTTCTTGTCTTCTAGATTGAGACCCACAGGTCTTTCCTCCTTTCAAGTCAAAACATGATGGGAAAAAACCCATCACTCCTACGGCGACCTGAACTAGGAGCAGATCGGATTTGGCAAAGCCGAAACCGACAGGGAATCCTTGTTCTGGGTACACCGTCTGCGCAGGTTACGAAACCATTAAGCCCGAAGGCGCCTGCGGTCTTTGACGATCTGCAGCCCTGACACCCGAAGGCATCAGAGCTGCAGCCCAAAGTCTTTAAGCGGCGGACAGGCTGGCCTGATCCACACGCACGCCGGGACCCATGGTCGCGGCGACAGCAATTTTCTTCAGGTACTGACCCTTGGAAGAAGCGGGCTTGGCCTTGTTCAGGGCATCAATCAGAGCACGCAGGTTCTCTTCCAGCTTTTCAACGGGGAAAGAAGCGCGACCGATGGTGGCATGGATGATGCCGCCCTTGTCAGTACGGTATTGAACCTGACCGGCCTTGGCGTTTTGCACGGCAGTGGTCACGTCCATGGTCACGGTACCCACCTTGGGGTTGGGCATCAGGCCACGGGGACCCAGAATCTGACCCAGCTGACCCACGATACGCATGGCATCGGGAGTGGCAATAACCACGTCGAAGTTCAGATTACCGGCCTTCACATCGGCAGCCAGGTCTTCAAAACCAACCACTTCAGCGCCGGCAGCCTTGGCGGCTTCGGCCTTGTCGCCTTGGGCGAACACGGCGACGCGCACGGACTTGCCAGTACCAGCAGGCAGCACCACGGAGCCACGCACCAACTGGTCGGACTTACGAGCGTCAATACCCAGATTCACGGCCACGTCGATGGACTCATCGAACTTGGCAGTGGCGGTTTCCTTAGCCAGAGCCAGGGCGTCGGTAACGGCGTACAGCTTCTGGGCTTCGATCTTGCCAGCCAGAGCCTTTTGCTTTTTGGTGAGCTTAGCCATGATTACAGGCCCTCCACGGTGATACCCATGCTGCGGGCGGAACCGGCGATAGTGCGCACGGCGGCTTCCATGTCGGCAGCAGTCAGGTCAGGCGACTTGGTCTTGGCAATTTCTTCACATTGAGCGCGAGTAATCTTACCCACCTTGTCGGTATGGGGACGTGCGGAACCAGACTTGATACCAGCAGCCTTCTTGATCAGGATGGTGGCGGGAGGAGTCTTCATCACGAAAGTGAAAGACTTGTCCGCAAAGGCGGTAATCACCACAGGGATGGGCAGACCGGGTTCAACACCTTGGGTCTGGGCGTTAAACGCCTTACAGAATTCCATGATGTTCAGACCGCGCTGACCCAGGGCGGGACCGATCGGGGGCGAGGGATTAGCCTTGCCGGCCGGCACTTGCAGCTTGATGTAGCCGATAATCTTCTTGGCCATTTTGCTTCCTTTTAAAGTGAGTGGTAACGCGCGTTCGACACCAGCCTACTAACGCTCCTCTTGCCGGAATCAAGGCTCCCGGCCAGCCTGAAATCAGCCCTTTTCGACCTGGGAAAATTCCAGTTCGACAGGAGTAGCACGCCCAAAGATGCTGACAGAGACGCGCAAACGGCTCTTTTCGTAATTGACATCTTCGACAGAGCCATGGAAATCGGTGAAAGGACCTTCCTTGACGCGCACCACTTCACCGGTTTCGAACAGCACCTTGGGACGAGGCTTCTCAACGCCGTCCTGCATCTGCTGCATGATCTTTTCCACTTCCTTCTCGGAAATGGGAGCGGGACGATTGGCCGTGCCGCCCACAAACCCTGTCACCTTGGAGGTATTTTTTACCAAGTGCCAGGAGTCGTCGTTCATTTCCATTTCCACCAGCACGTAACCGGGGAAGAACTTGCGTTCGGTAATAGACTTTTGGCCGTTTTTCATTTCCACGACCTCTTCTACCGGAACCAGAATGCGCCCGAACATATCCTGCATGCTCAAACGCTCAATGCGCTCCTGGAGCGCACGCATCACGCTTTTCTCAAAGCCGGAATAGGCGTGAACTACATACCAGCGCTTGCTCATGATTTTTTCCAACCCAGGACCAGGTCATACATGACCCACTCAAGGCTTTTATCAGTTAGGAACAGGAACAGGGCCATCACCACCACGAAGGCAAATACCATAGCCGTCGTCTGGACCGTTTCCTTTTTACTGGGCCAGACCACCTTCTTGGTTTCAGCAACAGCTTCGCGACACAATTCAGCAAAGCGCTGCCCGGACTCAGTCTTCCAGAAGACGACTCCACCCGCCACCAAACCGGCCAGAACGGCCAGAATACGCAGCACCAAAGCCTGCTCGGAGAGCAGGTAGAATCCGGCCACACCGGCAGCTACCAGGAGCAGCGCCAATGCGTACTTGATCTTGTTGGCCATGTTCAAAAAAACTTCCCAGCTAGGATGGCAGGGGCGGAGGGAATCGAACCCCCGACCTACGGTTTTGGAAACCGTTGCTCTACCAATTGAGCTACACCCCTGCGGCAGAGACTACAAGGCGCCCG
>QKDJ01000271.1 GCA_003252145.1 Azovibrio restrictus | reverse complement strand
GGCGGCGCAGTCTGGCGGGCCTGCTGGGGCTCCTGGGCTTGCTGCTGGTTTTATTGCTGTTCCTGGATCATCTTTTTCCCCCTCCGGTTCCGGGGCGGGATTCTCCCAAGGCGTTGCTGGTGGTGGCGCGGGATGGCACGCCTCTGAGGGCTTTCCCGGACCGTGATCACATCTGGCGCCATGGGGTTTCCCTGGATCAGATATCGCCACGCTATCTGGAGGCGCTCGTCCAGTACGAGGACCGGGCCTTCTACTGGCATCCGGGCGTCAATCCCCTAGCCCTGGCCCGCGCAGCCTGGCAATGGGGGCGCCATGGCCGCATCATTTCCGGGGGCTCCACCTTGACCATGCAGGTGGCACGGATTCTGGAACCCATGCCCCGTTCCATTCCCGGGAAAATCCGCCAGATATTGCGGGCTCTGCAGTTGGAGTGGCGCTATTCCAAGGACGAGATTCTCAATCTCTATGTGAATTACGCCCCCATGGGCGGAGTCTTGGAGGGCGTGGAAGCGGCCAGCAGAGCCTACCTGGGCAAACCCGCCCAACGTCTCAGTCATGCGGAAGCCGCTTTGCTGGCAGTCCTGCCGCAAGCCCCCAGCCTGTATCGGCCCGATCGGCATCCTAAGCGGGCCCGGCTGGCCCGGGACAAGGTATTGGTCCGGATGGCAGGGGTTTGGTCCGAGGCTGATCTTAAAGATGCCCTGAGTGAACCACCCTATGCCCAGACCCTGAAGGCGCCTCTGCTGGCGCCCCTGTTTGCCGAGCGCCTGAAACGACAGGCAGAGGGGCGCATCCGCATTGACACCACCCTGGATGCCCAGGCCCAGCAGACGGTGGAACTGCTGCTGGCAGACCGGATTCAGGGTCTGCCGCCCCGGGTTTCCATGGCCGCCCTGGTGGTGGATAACAAAACTCTGGAGGTACGGGCCTATGCCGGTTCGGCCGACTTTGGTGATGATCAGCGCTTCAGCCATGTGGACATGGTCCAGGCTTCCCGCTCTCCCGGCTCCACCCTGAAGCCGTTTCTCTACGGGCTGGCTTTGGATGAGGGGCTGATCCACTCGGAGTCCCTGCTGGCGGATGTGCCTCAATCCTTTTCCGGCTACCAGCCGGGCAATTTCCAGCAGTCCTTCCATGGGCCGGTCAGCGTTTCCGAAGCCCTGGTCAAATCCTTGAATGTACCGGCGGTGGAAGTGCTGGAGCGATTGGGGCCTGCCCATTTTGTGGCTCTCCTGCGCCGGGGCGGCATGAAGCTGGATTTTCCCCGGGGCGCCGAGCCCAATCTGTCCGTGATTCTAGGCGGTGCCGGCACCAGCCTGGAGCAACTGGTAGGGTCCTATACGGCTCTGGCCCGCCAGGGGCTGGCAGGGAAACCCCGCTTCACCCCCGATGATCCAGTATTGGAGCAGCGCATGCTGTCCGCTGGGGCTGCCTTCATCATTCGTGACATTCTGGAATCCGGTGGCCCCATGGGCCGGGCCCTGGAAACAGGTGCCGGGATGAAACGAGGTATTGCCTGGAAAACCGGCACCAGCTTTGGTTTTCGTGATGCCTGGTCCGTGGGGGTGTCGGACCGCTACACCGTGGGTGTCTGGGTAGGACGTCCCGATGGCACCCCCAATCCGGGGTTTTTCGGTGCCAATGTGGCTGCGCCCCTACTGGTGGATATTTTCGATGCCCTGGACCCTCAGCCGGGCAGCCAGCGCAAGCCGCCTCCAGAAGTGAAACAGGAGCGCATTTGTTGGCCCCTGGGAACTCGAGAGGAGGGGACGCCGCCAGAGTTCTGTCATCAGGCACGCCTGGCCTGGACCTTGAATGGGGCGGCACCACCAACCTTTCCCGACCGGCTGCGCACGGGGGAGCCTCGTTACACGGTATTGGTGGACCAGGTGAGCGGTAGCCGAGGGCAATCCGATTGTTTTCCTGGGGCTCTGACGGTACGAACCCTGGCCCGTTGGCCGGCAGCCCTGGAACCCTGGTTGGCTCCCGATGTGCAGGACAGGGCCTTGCCACCGCCCTGGCTGCCCGATTGCCACGGCCATGCCACGCCGGAGCAGGGCTTGCGTATCAACGGGGCCAGCAATGGCAGCATTCTGCGGCGCACCAGCGCTGGCGATGCGCCCCTGATACGCCTGGAAATACGGGGTAAAACGACCGGTGAAGTGGTTTGGCTGGTCAATGGCCGCAATATGGGACGGCGCCCGGCCAGTGCGGGATATGCCCAGCGCCTGGAAGCGCCGGGGCGTTACGACATTACGGCCATGGATGACCAGGGGCATTACGACCGGGTGAGCCTGAGTGTGCGCTAGGCAGGAGCCTGGTATCAAGTTTGCTGCAATGCCTGCCTGGCCCTCCTTCAGGAGGATTCACGACAGATCACAAGGAAAGGGAAATAACCATGGAAAGTCAGCGCGTTGCCGTAGCCAGCAAGGATGGACGCCAGATTGATGAACACTTTGGTCATGCAGACCGCTTCCGCGTCTATCAGGTGGGACCTGAGGGGGTGGTGTTCCAGGAGGAACGGGCCGTTGAACATTATTGTCAAGGCGGTTATGGGGATGAGGACAAGCGGGATGTGATCCTGCGGGTACTGGCCGATTGTGCGGCCCTGTTCATTGCCCGTGTGGGCGATGGTCCCAAGGAGCGTCTGCAGAAGGCAGGTATCGTGCCCGTGGATGATTACCCCTATGAACTGATCGAAACAGCCTTGCCTGCTTGGTTCAAGAGCCTTTCCGGGGCTTGAAGGGCGTAATTGCAGTTTGTTGCAAATCGACGCTCATTGTCATGAAGTCCTGAGCTAAGCTGCGATGCATGGACGGATTATGGAGCCGTCCCTTCTGAGGAGACTTCTATGTTCAAACGCAAAACCCTGTTCCCCGTTCTTTTGTCCTGCCTGCTGGCCAGTGGTCCCGTATTGGCTGATAAGCCTGATCATGCGGGAGGTGGGTCGAGCAAACATGGTGACAAGAAGGAACGCAAGGGCGGTCATGAGCCCGAGCGGCGTGATAACTCGTCCCGTTACGACCGTGATGGGGGCGGGGATCGCTTCCGTCAGGATCAACGTCTGGTGATCCACGACTATTACGGTTCCCAGTTCAAGGCTGGCAAGTGTCCTCCGGGACTGGCCAAGAAGCACAACGGCTGCATGCCTCCGGGACAGGCCAAGCAATGGTCCAAGGGTTATGCCCTGTCCAGGGATGTGCGCTATTACGATCTGCCGGAAGCTTTGATCATCAAGCTGGGCCGTCCTCCCGTGGATCACAAGTATGTGCGGGTGGGGGCTGACATTCTGATGATTGCAGTGGGTTCCATGATGGTGGTGGATGCCATCGAAGACCTGGGTGGCTTGTAATCACTCGGCCTGAAACATGAAACTCAAGGTACTTCGTTTCATTTGCCGGAGCCTGATGGCCGGAACTGTTTCACTGACAGTTCCGGTTGCTGCCCTGGCTGAGGATGCGCCCGCTGCTACAGAGCGATCCGGGATGAACAGCCGTGAGCTGGAGCGGGAATTACAGCAGCTGAACTGGAAGCAGTTTGAGGCGGTAGTGAAGGGGGTTCCCAAGTTGCGGGCCCAGGTGGATGCTTACGGCCCCCTGGGCTGGCAGTATGTGCGAGAGCATTATCAAACCTACGGTTGGCGCCGCAGTATCGACAAGCTCGACGAGCAGCAGAAACTGGACCTGAAGGCTTTGATTGCACGGACCCGGGGGCGAAGCGCCCACTAAGTTGCTGTCTGGGGGGGTTATTTGCCGGTGAATCGGGGCGGGCGTTTTTCCAGAAAGGCGGCCAGGCCTTCCTTGTAATCCTCGGTTTCCAGAAAAGCGAAGGAAGCGGCTTTCTCCTCTGGGGTAAGGGGCAGGTCATGGGCCAGGCGACGCATCCACTGTTTGTGCCAGGTAGCCACTCGGGGGGCGCCTCCCATGATGCGCTTTACGCAGGCGGCGATTTCCTCATCCAGCTTTTCCGGGGCGACTACACGGCTCACCAGGTTCTTGCGGGCGGCCTCTTCCGCATCCAGGATGCGGGCTTCCAGCAGGATTTCCGCCACTAGGGCCGGACCGGCCAGTTTCAGCAAACCCGCCATTTCGCCCGGGTACATGGAAAAGCCCAGCTTGTTGATGGGGGCACCAAAACGAGCCGTGCTGTCGCAGATGCGGATGTCGCACTGGGCAGCAATCTCCAGTCCTCCACCGATACAGGCGCCACGGATCATGGCCACTGGTGAATGGCCTCCAGGGCATTGGCCACTTCCTCGTGGTAGATCAGGGCCTGATCCAGGGTGGTGCGCAGGGTCTGGAATTCCTCCAGGTCGCCGCCGGCGGCAAAGTGTTCTCCCGCCCCTTTGAGAATCACGCAACGAACGGACTCATCGTGGGATACCTGATCCAGAGTCCGATGCAGCTCCCGCCACATGGCCAGATTGATGGCGTTGAGTTTGTCCGGGTTGTCCAGTGTGATGGTGGCCAGACCGGCTTCCTGATGCAAGCTGATGTGGGATGCCATGAATGTTCTCCTGCCCATATGAAAAAACCCCGGGGGGGTCCGGGGTTTGTCTGCGCCAGACGGGGTTTTAGCTGTCCTTGCGTCCGGGCAGCACGTCCCGCAGCAGGGTGGCTGCATCCCGCAGCATTTTTTCGGTGGTGGCCCAGTCCACGCAACCGTCAGTGACGGAGCAGCCGTACTTGAGCTGGCTCAGGTCGCTGGGGATGGGTTGGTTGCCGGCTTCCAGGTTGGATTCGATCATCACGCCCAGGATGGAATTGTTGCCGGCGCGAATCTGGCTGACCACGTCGGCCATCACCAGAGGTTGCATTTCCGGTTTCTTGTAGCTGTTGGCGTGGGAGCAGTCCACCACCAGATTGGCCGGCAGCTTGCCCTTCTTCAGGGCTTCCTCGGCCATGGCGATGGAGACCGTGTCGTAATTGGGCTTGCCATCGCCGCCACGCAGCACCACGTGGCCGTAGGGGTTGCCGGTGGTACGGACGATGGCTACCCGGCCATCCATGTCCAGGCCCAGGAAAGAGTGGGGACGGGAGGCGGACAGAATGGCGTTGATGGCCACGGTCAGATCGCCGCTGGTGGCGTTCTTGAAGCCCACGGGGGTGGACAGTCCGGAGGACATTTCCCGGTGGGTCTGGGATTCGGTGGTACGGGCGCCAATGGCGGTCCAGGCGATCAGGTCACCGTAGTACTGGGGCGAATTGGGGTCCAGGGCTTCGGTGCCGGTGGGCAGGCCCAGTTCATTGATCTGCAGCAGGAAGTCCCGGGCTTTTTCCATGCCCTTGTCCACCTGGAAGGAATCATCCATGAAGGGGTCGTTGATGTAGCCCTTCCAGCCCACGGTGGTACGGGGTTTCTCGAAATAGACGCGCATGACGATCAGCAGGGTGTCGGAGACTTCGTCGGCCAGGGCCTTCAAGCGACGGGCGTAGTCCAGGCCGGCGACCGGATCGTGGATGGAACAGGGGCCCACCACCACGAAGAGCCGAGGGTCTTCCCGGTTGAGAATGGCATTCAGGGCCTTGCGACCGTTGGCCACGGTAGCAGCTGCCTTGTCGGAAATGGGTAGGCGGGCATGCAGTTCCTTGGGGGAGGGCATGGCATCAAAGGCCGCCACGTTCAGGTTTTCGAGTTTTTCAGTCATGGTCATTACTTCTTGGCTTAAGGCTTATTCAGTCAGCGTTCTAAACATTTCCTTCACTGCCGCCACCTTGTCCTTGACGGTGGGGCAATGGCGTATCAGTGCGAGTTTATCCTGTCCGGCCAGTTTGTAGTTCCGGTTCTTCTGAATCAAATTGATTATTCGAATCGGCTCGATAGGGGCCAGCTTGGCAAATTCGGGTCCGAAAGTGACCAGAACCTGGTCGGCGGTGGCATCCAGTTTCTGCACGCACCAGGGTTTGACCAGGATGCGCAGCCGGTGGGTGGCGATCAGGGATTCCCCCTGGGGCGGCAGTTCACCGAAGCGGTCGATCAGCTCTTCCTGGAGGGCATCCACCTCTTCTTGTTGCTCGCAGTTGGCCAGACGCTTGTACAGAGGCAGGCGTTCGTGCACGTCCGGGCAGTAGGCGTTAGGGAGCAGGGCGGGTACATGCAGGTTGATGTCCGTGCTGACTCCGGTGGGCTGGGTCAGGTCTTCTTCCGTCAGATGCTTGCCCTGACGCAGGGCAGAGACGGCCCGGTTGAGCATGTCGGTGAATACATTGAAGCCCACCTCCTGCATTTCCCCGGACTGGTTGTCCCCCAGCACCTCGCCAGCGCCACGTATCTCCAAGTCGTGCATGGCCAGGTAGAAGCCGGAACCCAGGTCCTCCATCATCTGGATCGCCTCCAGGCGCTGCTTGGCCTGCTTGGTCATGGCCTTTTCGTCTAGTACCAGCAGATAAGCATAGGCCTGGTGGTGGGAACGGCCCACCCGGCCCCGCAACTGGTGCAACTGGGCCAGACCGAACTTTTCCGAGCGGTTGATCAGGATGGTGTTGGCGTGGGGATTGTCGATACCGGTCTCGATGATGGTGGTGCAGAGCAGGAGGTTGGCCCGCTGACTGGTGAAATCGCGCATCACCCGTTCCAGCTCCCGCTCGTTCATCTGCCCGTGGCCGACCACGATGCGGGCCTCGGGCACCAGTTTTTCCAGCTTCTCCCGCATGTTCTCGATGGTATCCACCTCGTTGTGCAGGAAATACACCTGGCCGCCCCGCTTCAGCTCCCGCAGTACGGCTTCCCGGATGATGCCGTCGGAGAACTTGCTGACGAAGGTCTTGATGGCCAGGCGCTTTTGCGGGGCCGTGGCAATCACCGAGAAATCCCGCAGCCCTTCCAGACTCATGGCCAGGGTGCGGGGAATCGGCGTGGCGGTGAGGGTGAGCACATCCACCTCGGCGCGCAGGGATTTTAGGGCTTCCTTCTGGCGCACGCCGAACCGGTGTTCCTCGTCGATCATCACCAGACCCAGGCGGGCGAATTTCACTTCTTTGGAAATCAGCTTGTGGGTGCCGATGATGATGTCGATCTTGCCTTCTTCCAGTTCCTTCAAGGCTTGGGCCGTTTCCTTGGCGGTCTTGAAGCGGGAAATTTCCGCCACCTTCACGGGCCAGTCGGCAAAGCGGTCGGCGAAGGTCTGGTAGTGCTGTTCGCAGAGCAGGGTGGTGGGGCAGAGCACGGCCACCTGCTTGCCGCCCGCCACGGCGCAGAAGGCGGCGCGCAGGGCCACCTCGGTCTTGCCGAAACCCACGTCGCCGCACACCAGCCGGTCCATGGGTTTGCCGGATTTCATGTCTTCGATGACAGCGGCAATGGCGGCGGCCTGGTCGGCGGTTTCCTCAAAGCCGAAACCGTCGGCAAAGGCCTCGTAATCCTGCTCGGTGAATTCGAAGGCATGACCCTGGCGGGCGGCCCGGCGGGCGTACAGGGCTAGCAGCTCGGCAGCCGTGTCCCGGGCCTGGAGGGCGGCCTTCCTCTTGGCCTTTTCCCACTGGCCGGAGCCCAGGGTGTGCAGGGGTGCGGCTTCCGGATCAGCCCCTGAGTAGCGGGAGATCACGTGCAGTTGGGACACGGGTACGAAGAGCTTGGCCTCGTTGGCGTAGTGGAGCTCCAGGAACTCCAGGGGGCCTTCTCCCAGATCCATGTGGATCAGGCCCATGTAGCGGCCGATGCCGTGGGATTCGTGCACCACCGGATCACCCACCTTGAGTTCGGTCAGATCCTTGAGCCAGTTATCCAGGCTGGCCTTGCGCTTTTGTTCCTTGCGGGTTTTCCGGGGGCTGCCGGCGTAGAGCTCACCCTCGGTCAGCAGGGCGAACTGATCACCCAGCAACAGGCCATTCTGGAGCGGACCTGCTCCCAGGGAGAGGCGGCTGTCTCCAGCCAGGAAGGCGCCCAGGTCGGCGCTGGCATCGGGGCGCAGACCATGTTCTGCCAGCATCTGGCTCAGGGTTTCCCGACGCCCGACAGATTCGGCCAGAATCAGAATCCGGCCCGGGAAGCCGGCAATGAAATCCTTGAGTTTGAGCAGAGGGTCTTCGGCACGGCGGTCCACGGCCACCGGAGCTACCGGACCGCTGGCCTGGGTCTGGATCTGCAGGCGCCCATGCTGGTGGCTGGCCAGGAAAAAATCTTCCTCGGACAGGAACAGGTCGTTGGGGGGCAGCAGGGGCTTGGCCTTGTCCCCTTGCAGCAGGTTGAAGCGGGAGCGGGTGTCCTTCCAGAAGTCGGCCAGGGCCTTGGGCACATCCCCATGGGTGATCAGCAGGGCTTCGGCCGGCAGATAGTCGAAGAGACTGGCCGTTTCCTCAAAAAACAGGGGCAGGTAGTACTCGATGCCAGCCGTGGCGATGCCGGCGGAAATGTCCTTGTACACCTGTACCTTGGCCGGGTCGCCCTCGAAGACCTCGCGGAATTGCTGGCGGAAGCGGGTCTTGCCCTTGTCGTCCAGGGGGAACTCCCGGGCGGGCAGTAGACGAATTTCGGGCACCGGGTACAGGGTACGCTGGGTATCCACGTCAAAGGTGCGGATGGTTTCGATCTCGTCGTCGAAGAGGTCGAGCCGGTAGGGCAGTTGGGAACCCATGGGAAACAGGTCAATGAGCCCGCCCCGAATGGAGTATTCCCCGGGCGAGACTACTTGGGTCACATGGTGGTAGCCCGCCAGGGTCACCTGGGTGCGGAACTGTTCCGCATCCAGGGTTTCACCCTTGGTGAAGCTGAAGGTGTAGGCCGCCAGGAAAGCCGGTGGGGCCAGTCGGTACACCGCCGTGGAGGCGGGAATCAGCAGAATCTGACACTCTCCCTGACGTACGGCCCAGAGGGTGGCCAGACGTTCGGAAACCAGATCCTGGTGAGGGGAGAAACTGTCGTAGGGCAGGGTTTCCCAGTCTGGCAGCAGGCGCACCTTCAAGTCCGGGGCGAACCAGGGGATTTCTTCCAGCAGGCGCTGGGCATCCAGGGCGTTGGCCGTGACCACTGCCAGCAGGCGGGCCGGGTTTTGAGCAGCCAGGGTGGCCAGCAGCAGGGCATCCTGACTACCAGGGCCGGCGTCGCAATCGGTTTTGTGGCCGGCGGCGGGGAGGGCCGGCAGGGGCAGGGAAGGAAGGGAGGCAGGCTGAGTCACGTTAGGGCGTGGGTACGGCAAAGACCGGCATTATACCGGCTTGAAATTACCCAGCCTTGCTGCTTGGTGAGCCAAATGCCATCAGCCCCCGGTCATGGACATGAAGCGGACCACCTGGGGATTGTCGATTTGATGGGTGAAGTCGTGGGCCAGGGGCTTGATGCCCATGGTGTCCATGATGGTCTGGCGCAGGGGGGTGTTGTTGTCCGGATTGTCGCGCATCAGGGGTAGCAGGTTGGCTGCATCGTTGTGGCCCAGGCAGGGGTACAACTCGCCTCGGGCCGTGATGCGAACCCGGTTGCAGCTTTCGCAGAAGTTATGGCTATGGGGGGAAATGAAGCCCACCCGGGTCTGACTGCCGGGAATGCGCCAGTAACGGGCCGGGCCACCGGAGCTTTCCTCCGTGGGGATC
>QKDJ01000251.1 GCA_003252145.1 Azovibrio restrictus | reverse complement strand
GATACAGGGTAAAACTGCTGCCCTGGCCCAGAACGCTTTCCACCCGCAATTGCCCTTCCAGAAGATGACTCAGTTCACGGCAGATGGACAGGCCCAGGCCGGTACCGCCAAATTCCCGGCTGGTACTGCTGTCGGCCTGCTGAAAGGCCTCGAAAATGAGCCGCAGTTTGCCTTCAGGAATGCCGATACCCGTGTCGCTGACCGTAAAGGCGATCCATTCCCGGGGGGGCTCCCCGGGCAGACTCCTGAGCGTTACCGGCGCCACATGCAGAAGCACCCGGCCCTGACGGGTGAATTTGAAGGCGTTGGAGAGCAGGTTTTTCAGGATCTGCTCCAGGCACTTGCCGTCCGTGCGCAGGGTTTCCGGCAGGCCCGGCGCCATTTCCACCTGGAAGGCCAGGCCCTTGTTCCGGGCCTGGGGACCAAAGGTGCGCAAGACCTGATCCCGCAGACTGGCCAGGGACTCCGGCTCCACATTGAGGATGACCGTACCCGATTCAATCTTGGCCAGATCGAGAATGTCATTAATCAGGGACAGCAGGTCGGTACCCGCCGCGTAGATGGTCTGGGCGTAATCCACCTGTTTGTCGGTCAGGTTGCTCTCGTTGTTGTCGGACAGCAGCTTGGAGAGAATCAGCATGCTGTTTAAGGGGGTACGCAATTCGTGGGACATGTTGGCCAGGAATTCGGACTTGTAGCGGGAGCTGATGGTCAGTTGCTCGGCCTTGTCTTCCAGGGCTGCCCGCGCCTGTTCCAGGCTGCGCATGCGGGTTTCCAGCTCCCTGGCCTGGCGCACACAGCGCTCATTGGCTTCCGCCGCCCGGTTGAAGGCCTGAATCAAGGCCTCATCTGCCCCGCCCCCGTCACTGGGTAGCCGCACGGAAAAATCGTCGTTTCCAAAAGCGCGCAAGGCATCCAGCAACTGTTCACGCGCCAGGACACCATGTGAACGCCTGAAACTCAGGACATCACTCATGGGCCGTTCCCCCTTCTGAATCCGGCAGAGGTCTCCAATCTAAGCGGCTGTCCCAAGGACTGGAATACTTCAAGACCTGTAATCGGATTACCGGAAAACCGGTAACTTTTCCTGGCCCGCCAGACCGGCTGCGCCATTTGGCAGGGGCTTTCCCGGCCAGGGCTCATGCTGGATTTCAGGTCTCCTGCCTAGCCTGACATCAAACAGCACACCAAGGATCGGGAGGACAACATGACATCCACGGCACAACAGACAGGAGCGAGCAGGCCCCTCCTGAGGCATTGGCTTGCCAGCGCGGGCCTCTGCCTGCCCCTGCTGCTCACCTCTCTGCCTGCCCAGGCGGGCCCTAACGGGGACATCTCCCCGGCGCAAACCCAGGCCAGCGGCCTGACCCTGGCTCGTGCCGAAGCGGGTGAGCTGAACTATGGCCTGCCACAAAAGCGCCACGCTGAAACCCCCTCCTCCCGACCGGAAAACGCCAACTCCACAGCGTCACAGGGGGAAGCCCGCCCCAGCCCTGAGTCCGATGCAACAGCACCCAAGGAGTCCTGGATGGGTCTGGGCATCCTCTTGCTGATGCTGCTCATTGCCCGGCAACGCTGCCAGTGGATTCGGCTGCTGGGCGCCCCGGTGAGCTCCAGCCCTGGCCCGGGAGAGACTAGTCGGGACAGCAGCAAGGCAAGACTTCCCTAGTCCGATCGGACTAGCTTGTAACCACGTTCATCCGCCATTGGGGGGATAAGGTGAATACAAACACCAGGCCTGCTGCCCTGGTCAGACCAGCCAACATCCCATGGGGAAGGAGGGCATCATGTCTCCATCAGCACACCATTCATCCGTAAAAACGACTACGGGTATCGGCTTCTGGGCCTCATTGCTAGCCCTGTTCCTGACCTGTACGGCCCTGCCGGCCTGGGCCACCAACGCGGCGGATGCCCTGGGGCCTGGCGACAGCATTCGGGTCACCGTCTTCCAGAATCCGGATCTGACCACCGAAGCCCGACTCTCCACCGAGGGCGATGTGTACCTGCCCCTGGTGGGTCCGGTGAAACTCCAGGGTATGTCCAGCAGCGAAGCGGCCCGGCAAATCGCCAAGCGCTATGAGGACGGCCAGTTCCTGCGCAATCCCCAGATCAACATCACGGTACTCCAGGTACGCAGCCGCCAGGTTTCCATCCTCGGACAGGTGGCCCGCCCCGGACGCTACCCCCTGGAATCCAGCGACACCCGTTTGACGGACGTCCTGGCCCAGGCTGGTGGCATTACCGGTGACGGGGGCGACACCATTACCCTGGTTACCCAACGTCAGGGGGCAACAACCCGCATCAATGTGGATCTGGCTGACATGTATCGCAAGGCCGATGCGGAAGCCAATCCCCTGCTGGAAAACGGCGACACCATCTTCGTGCAGCGTGCCCCCATGTTCTACATCTACGGGGAAGTGCAACGGGCCGGTGTCTATCGCATGGCCAGCAACCTGAATGTGATGCAGGCCCTCTCCATCGGCGGTGGTATCACCCCCCGAGGCACCCAGCGGGGTATGGAAATTCACAGGCATGGAACCGATGGCAGCTTGAAAAAGATCGAAGCCCATCCCTATGACATGGTGCAACCCGATGACGTGATCTACGTCAGCGAGAGCCTGTTCTGAGTCCCATCATCGTCAGCCGGGAGGACCTCCACCATGAATGCCATGCTCCTGCTCTCAGCCCTCCGGGCCCGCTATCGCCTGTTTCTGCTGGTCCTGGTCACCACCCTGGTGATCACCCTGATTGTCAGCCTGTTCATTCCCAAGACCTATGTGGGCCAGGCCTCCATCCTGCTGGATGCCCCGGACGAACAGACCCTGCGCAGCAACAACGGCCCTCCCGAGCGGGAACGCTATGGCTACATGCAAACCCAGGTGGACATCATCACCAGCCCCATGCTGGCCCGTCAGGTGGTGCAGGATCTGGGACTGGATAAAAACCCGGCCTTCCAGGCCAAATTCGAATCCCTGGGCAGCCCCGGGCGCATTGAGGACTGGCTGGCCGAGGCCATGCTGGAGCGACTCAAGGTGGACTCCTCCCAGAGCAGCATCCTGCAACTGAGCTATGCCTCTGCCCAGGCGGACATGGCTGCCAAAATTGCCAACGCCTTTGCCCAGGCCTATGTGAACAAGGTGCTGGAACTGCGGGTGGCGCCGACCCGCCAGACCTCTGTCTGGTTCAACGAGCAACTGCAGACCTTGCGGCACAACATGGAGCAGGCCCAACAACGGTTGGCGGATTTCCAGCGGGATAACGGCATCGTCAATACGGACGAACGCTATGACGTGGAAAGCATCCAGCTCTCCGAACTGGCTACCCAGATAGCCCGTTCCTCAAGTGCAGCACAACTGGCTGACTCCGGCGCACCGACCGGTGTGGCCGAACTCCAGGTGGCCCTGATGCGGGCCGAAGCCCGGCTCCATGAGCTTTCCAGCCAACTGGGTCCCCGCCATCCCCAATACCTGCGTCAGGCCGCCGAAGTGGATGGCCTGCGGGGCCGGATCGGCGCCGCCAGCCGCATGGCGGCCACCAATGCGGCCCAGGCCCAGGAACGCAGCCGCCTGCAACGGGAACAACTGCTCAAGGAGCTGGCAGACCAGCGGCAAAAGGTCATCAAGGTCAGGGAAGCCCGCACCCAGATGGCCTCTCTCAGCTACGACGCCAATGT
The DNA here is from genome assembly GCA_003252145.1 of Azovibrio restrictus. GTDB lineage: Bacteria > Pseudomonadota > Gammaproteobacteria > Burkholderiales > Rhodocyclaceae > Azovibrio > Azovibrio restrictus_A. Next base: position 1,642 of record QKDJ01000251.1, on the reverse strand, counting down.
GGCCCAGCGTATCTACGAGACCGCCATGCAGAACTTCATGACCAGCAACATCGACAGCCATGCCCTGCAGACCAATGTGCGCATTCTCGACTTGGCTGTGCCTCCAAACCGCCCGGCCCGGCCCAAGCTTTCGGTCAACATGGCCCTGGCCCTGGTAGTGGGCACCCTGCTGGGCCTGCTTACCGTCTATTTGCTGGAGTTCTTCGATCAGCGAGTACGCATGCCCGACGATCTCAGGTGGGACCCGCAGGTTCCCGTGCTGACCATCCTCAATCCCTGGAATCCGGCCATCAATCGGCTGCCCAATTACCCGGGTTCCAGACCCGCTCTCCCTGGACCAGGATACTGACATGACCATGAACAATATCGAACATCTGGTGCGCCCCAAGCCTTCCACCAAGGGAGCGGCACCCAATACGGATAGTCTGGGTTCCATCCTCGTCGAAGCCGGCAAGATCAAGGCTGAGGATGTGGAACAGGTGATGGCTCTGCAAAATCAGGAAGGTTGGCGATTCGGCGAAGCGGCCATGCGCCTCAGCCTGATCAGCGAGACGGACCTGACCCAGGCCCTGCACCGGCAATACGACATGCCCGTGCTGCAACCCGATAGCGGCGGTCTGAGCGAGGAACTGGTGGCGGCCTATCAGCCCTATCACCAGCGCACGGAAGAACTGCGGGCCTTGCGTACCCAGCTGTTGATCCGCTGGTACCGGCGTCCCGGCACGGATCACAACATCCTGGCCGTGGTGAGCCCCAATCGGGGCGAGGGTCGCAGTTATGTGGCCGCCAATCTGGCCATACTCTTTGCCCAACTGGGGGAACGCACCCTGCTCATTGATGCGGATTTGCGTAATCCCCGTCAGCAGGAGATTTTCCAGGTCTGTGACCGGGGTGGTCTGGCGGCTGTCCTGGCCGGACGGGCCGGCCCCGAGGCTGCGGTGCCCATCCCCGGCATCCAGAACCTGATGCTGTTGCCGGCAGGGGCCATTCCTCCCAACCCCCTGGAACTGCTCTCACGCCCGTCCCTGCCGGAATTACTCATGCACTATCTGGGCGATTTCGACATCATCCTGGTGGATACCCCGCCTGCCCTGCCCTATTCGGATGCCCAGACCATCGGTTTTCGTGCCGGCAGCGCCCTGGTGGTCACCCAGCGGGATGAAACCCGGATCAGCCACACTCGCCACGTGATCCGGGAATTGGGCAATTGCGGCACCCGGGTGGTGGGCACCGTCATCAATGCCCACTAGATGGGGAGATGCCCCTTAGTCCTTGCTCTCATGGACGGCACTGAGCTTTTCCGAGACGTACTCGCCCCGTGCCGTTGAATCATTCTGCTGCCCGTTCTTCACGCACCAGGCGGCGAATTCCTCCGGGTCGATCTGGCACTCGAGGGCCATCACGCCGGAACGCTGAAAATTACGGCGGGCGGCCACAGCCATGGCCTGCCATTTTTCAAAGGATTCCTCGAAACAATCGGGATCGACTGCCGTAGCCTTGATCTGGGCCCAGCTTTCCGGGGTGTACCAGGTCACGCCGATGACCAGGGACTGGGTACGCCGCTTGGCCTTGATGCTTTGATAAAGAGTGGGTTTGCGCATGGGGAAGAGGAAAGAGTGAGAGGAAGCGAGCGCATTGTACG
>QKDJ01000082.1 GCA_003252145.1 Azovibrio restrictus | reverse complement strand
GCAATCACCCGGCCGCCCCGAGCCCGGGTCTGGCGAATGGCTTCTGCCGTGGCCTCGGGCACCTGATAGCACTCGGAATGCATCCTGTGCTCGGCAATATGGTCCACCCGCACGGGCTGGTAGGTGCCCGCCCCCACGTGCAGGGTCAGGTGGGCCGTGTCCACGCCCTGCTCGCCCAGCTTGGCCAGCAAGGCCTCATCGAAATGTAGCCCCGCCGTAGGGGCTGCCACGGCGCCCGGATTACGGGCATAGACCGTCTGGTAACGGGCTTCGTCCTCGGCTTCGGGCAGATGGGTGATGTAAGGGGGCAGGGGCAGGCGGCCATGGGCCTCGGCCTTGGCCCAGAAATCCCCCTCGCCTTCCAGTTCCAGTTCGAAAAAGCTCTCCTGACGCCCGGTCACCTTGACCACCAGGGCACCCTCGGCCAGCAGCAGACGGGTGCCCGGCTTGGGAGATTTGCTGGCTCGCACCTGAGCCAGGGCGTGGCGGGCATCGGCGATGCGCTCCAGCAATACCTCCACCTGACCGCCCGTCTCCTTCTGGCCGAAGAAGCGGGCCTTGATCACCTTGGTGTCATTGAACACCAGCAGGTCGCCAGGGGCCAGCAGGCCGGGCAAGTCGGAAAAACGGAGGTCAGCGCGCCGCCCCCCCTGCACATGCAGAAGGCGGCTGGCCGTGCGCGAGGCAGCCGGATGCTGGGCAATCAGCTCATCCGGCAGATAAAAATCGAAGTCGTCTACAGTCAGCAAAGCAGTATGGTGTTGTGATCTTGTGGGCCAAGGGGGTTTCAGGGATAATCCGCCCTCTTCTTCCCGTGCCGGGATGGCGGAATCGGTAGACGCAGCGGATTCAAAATCCGCCGCCGAAAGGTGTGAGGGTTCGAGTCCCTCTCCCGGCACCAGTCTTGCAGCACCCTCACCAGTCACTCCCTTTTTCTCGCTTCCCTGGCACTTCATTTGGGAAAGCCGCGCATTGTCGCAGGATTCCCCCTGGCCTTCCAGCCTGCCCCGTATTTCCACGCACTTCCAATTTCCCGGCAAGTTGGCGCAGAATCATGGCCGACAACAAGATTTTGCTGAGGCAAACATGCCAACCACATCAAAATTTTCCCTGCGGCGCAGCCTTCTGCGGACGTTGGCCCTAGGCCCCTTGGTTGGCGCAGGACTGGCCCGGGCTCAGAACCAGCCCGTCACCTTCGGCATCGTTCCCCAGCAATCCGCCACCGCCCTGGCCCGGGTCTGGATTCCCCTGCTTCAGGAAGTAGCCCACCGCTCCGGAATTTCCATGGTATTTCGCACCGCCACGGACATTCCCACCTTCGAAGAACGCCTCAAGGCGGGCGAATACGACCTGGCCTACATGAACCCCTATCACTATTCGGTGTTTTCCCGGACACCTGGCTATCAGGCCTTTGCCAAGGAAAAAGCCCGCCGCCTGATGGGCATTGTGGTGGTGGCCAAGGACAGCCCCTATACGGACATTCATCAACTGTCCGGAAAAACCGTAGCTTTCCCGGCCCCGGCTGCCTTTGCCGCCAGCATGCTGACCCGGGCGGAGTTTGCCCGGCAGAACATTCCCATCACGGCCAAATATGTAAGTTCCCATGACTCGGTGTACCGGGGCGTGGCCCAAGGCATATTTGCGGCGGGCGGAGGTATTCGCCGTACCCTGGAAGCCATGGACCAGGACGTGGCCGACAAGTTACGGGTTCTCACCAACACTCCCGATTACATCCCCCACGCCTTCGCCGCTCACCCTAGAGTGCCCACGGCCATCCGGGACAAGATTGCCGAGGTCCTGTTGGCGCTGGACCAGGACGAGGAAGGCCGCAAGCTGCTTGAGCCCCTGAGCTTCAAGGGCATCATCAGGGCAAGCGACGGGGAATGGGATGAAATTCGGCGCCTGAAGCTGGAACAGACCCTGGGTCGTGGCGGATGAAATTTCGCACCAAAACCATCCTGGGCATCGCCCTGATCGAAGGTGTCTTGCTCACCATTCTTGGTGTCAGCATCCTTGGTCAGTTCCGGCAGCAACACGAGGCGGAAATGGAACGGCGGGTGGCTACCACCTCCCGGCTCCTGAGTGCTGCGCTCCGGGATCCGCTGCTGGCCTATGACTTGGCCACCATGGAGAGCGTCAGCCGGGAAATTTTGGGCACCGGAGATCTGGTCTACGTGCGAGTGACCGACAACAATCACCGAGTGCTGGTGGAGCAAGGCCATCTGCCCCGGGAAGTCGCTTTGCCGGACCGACACCTCTGGGAAGTGGATGACGGCGTATTCGACCGTATCCTTCCCGTCACCGTAAGTGATCAGCCCCTGGGACAAATCCAGTTCGGCATTGATGTAAGCCCCATCCAGCAGGCGATTGCCAAGACCCGCCAGTGGACTCTCAGTATCTCCCTGGTGGAAATGCTGTTGGTGGCCATCTTTTCCTATGTGCTGGGCACCTACCTGACCCGTCAGTTGAGCAAACTGCGTAATGCCAGTCATGCCATCGCCCAAGGACGGCTCGACCACAAGTTGCAGGTGGTTGGCAACGATGAGGTGGCTGACACCACCCTCTCCTTCAACCAGATGGCGGCCCAACTCCAAGCGGCGGAAGAGGCCCGTCAGGCAGACGCGGCCCAGCGGGCCGAGGATACCGCTCTGCTCCAACGGCAATTGGGTGCCCTGCGGGCCCTCAATGGGGTAGTCGCCGTCACCGAACAGTCCCCGGAAGCCACTTTGCAACGGGCCTTGCAGATCGGCTGCGAACACCTGCATCTGGAATTGGGCATCATCAGCCACATTGAAGGACAGCACTACCGAATCGTCACCCAGGTTTCCCCCCCCGATACGCTCCACGATGGTCAGGAGTTTCCTCTTGGCATTACCTACTGCGCCACCACTCTGGCGCAAAACGGTCTGCTTTGTATCGCCAACGCCCCCGCCAGCGAATACGCAGGACACCCCTGCTACAAGGAATTTTCCCTGGCCAGCTACATCGGCATTCCCATCCGGGTTGGCGGTGAGTTGTACGGCACCCTGAACTTTTCCTCCGCCACCCCTCGGCTGCAGGACTTCGAGGCCTCTGACAAGGAGTTCATGTATTTGCTGGGACGCTGGGCTGGCGCCTTCCTGGACCGTCAACGCACCCTGCAATCCCTGGAGCAGAAACGGGCCCAGCTCCTCCAGGCCAAGGAAGCCGCTGAAGCCGCCAATGTGGCCAAGAGTCGTTTCCTGGCCACCATGAGCCACGAAATCCGCACCCCCATGAATGGCATTCTGGGCATGGCCCAGATCCTCATGGCGCCCCAGGTCAGCGATCTGGAGCGCCGGGACTACGCCAGCACCATTTTGAGTTCTGGGGAAACCCTGCTGGCCTTGCTCAACGATATTCTGGACCTGACCAAGGTCGAGGCCGGGAAGCTCAATCTGGAACAACTCCCTGTATCGCCCCCACAGGTGCTTCAGGAAGTGACCAAGCTTTTCCTGGGCAGCGCCCGGGCCAAGGGGCTGGATCTGAACATGCACTGGGATGGTCCGGAGCGGGGCCTTTATCTGGGAGACTCCCTACGCCTGCGCCAGATGCTCTCCAATCTGCTGGGCAACGCCATCAAATTCACCCCCGCTGGCCAGATCACCGTCAGAGCCCGCCCGGTGCAGGATGAGCAACAACGGCCCTGCCTGGAATGGTCGGTGGAAGACACGGGCATCGGCATTCCCGCCGACAAGCTGCCCCTGCTGTTCCAACCCTTCAGCCAGGTGGATGACTCCACCACCCGGCAATTCGGAGGGAGCGGCCTGGGGCTCTCCATTGTGCAGAAACTGGCGGAACTGATGGAGGGTGAGGCCGGAGTTGAAAGCACTCCGGAACAAGGCTCCCGTTTCTGGTTCCGGGTTCACGCCCCCCTGGCCGCCGGCCCCAGCCAGGAAAGGACATGGCCCGATGCGTCATTGGGCGAAACCACCGACCTACAAGGCCGAGTACTGGTTGTGGAGGACAATCTCATCAACCGCAAGGTCATCTCTGTCTTACTGGAACGCCTGAAACTCCAGGTTTTCCTGGTGGAAGATGGTGAACGGGCGGTGGACTACGTGAAGGCAAACCCGGGCGCCATCGACCTGATCCTGATGGATATTCAACTTCCAGGCATGGACGGCTATGGCGCCACAGCCCAGATTCGTCAATGGGAACAGGAACAAGGCCAATCCCGCCTACCCATCATCGCCCTGACCGCCAATGCCTTCGAGGAAGACCGGCAACACTGCTTGGCTGCCGACATGGACGACTTCCTGAGCAAACCCGTGTCCCAGGAAAGCCTGACCAGCACCTTGGGCAAATGGCTCCCTTAAGCAGGTTCGCTTAAGCGCGCCCTATTCCTTGCAGGTGAAGCTAGAAGCCAGGGCCGCCCCGACCACCTGGGAAGCGGGAATTTCCTGATCTTTAGGGAAAGGGGGCTGGCGATCCAGATAGGCCAGCACGGCCCTGACCAGACGAATGCGGTTCTCCGGCCCCTTGGGGGCGCAGATGGCATTGAGCCGGACGCCCACCCGGTCCGCCAGGTGATCCGCCACATCGAAACCATCCACAAAACCTTCCAGATAGGTAATGCAGCGGCTGCTTTTCACCGAATGGAAGATGTCCGTACTCTTCTGGCCCGTCAGGAGGATTTCTGCGGCCACACAATCCTCCTTCACCTCCGGACCGCTATAGGCCAGGGCCGGCAGGGAGAAGGACAGGGGCAACAGCAGGGAAAGCAACATCTTGCGCATGATCGCTCCTTGGCACTCAGGTGCCGGAATCAAAATCAAAAGGCACGGCCAGACGGCCACCAGGCCCTTCCAACATGAAAGTGGCCCGCCAACGCATGGGCCCAGTCACACAGATTGGCAACTGGGCATAACCAGCGAAGGTCCCCACCTGCGCCCCCGGCTGTAGCCGGGTCTGGTTAAAGCCCATCTCCATGCTCACCCCATTGAGCTCCAGCACCACCCGCTCCACCATGCGTCTCTCCACCCGGGCCGTCACGGCCAGAGGCTTGAGTACAGGTATGGGACGGGGGCTAATCTCCACGGTCAAGCTGGCTCCCTGGGGCAAAGCTGCCGTGCAGCTTCCCTGATTCAGGTCGCAGACTACCGGCGCTAAAGTCTGATCCCCGGCCGGCATCAGTCGGGACATCAACTGGGGCCCCAGCCAGACGCCAAGTCCCAGGGAGGTGCTCAGGGCCAGAACCAGAACAAAATGGAGGAGTTGTCGCTTGCTCACGGGTGGAAACGGGGCTGAAAAGGAAGCCTGCCATGATACCCGCGCCCCTACCCCGATGCTATGCTTGCCCGCCATGAATCGCCCCACCTCACGCTCTCG
>QKDJ01000131.1 GCA_003252145.1 Azovibrio restrictus | reverse complement strand
CATGGTGTTCGAGGTGAGCGGTTACCTGGATGCCCTGTGCGTGGCGCCCCTGGCTGAGTGGGTGGGCACCTGGACGCCGGATACCACCGCCGGCATTGCCGGTCATGCGGTGGCCGAAGGCCTTGTAGGCCTGGTGGGCATAGTGGTGCCCTACATGCTCCCCCTGGTGATGCTGTTGGTGGCCCTGGAGGAATCCGGGGTCATGCATCGGGTGGCCTTCGTGGTGGATAGGGGTTTTCACCATATGGGCCTGCATGGTGGTGTGGCCGTTCCTTTCTTGCTGGGCCTGGGGTGCAACGTGCCGGCCATTTCTGCTGTGGTTGGCGCCAGTAACGGGCGAGAGCGCCTTGTGGCTTCCCTCCTGATCACCTTCGTACCCTGTTCTGCCCGCTCTGCCATCATCCTGGCCCTTGGGGGGAAATACCTGGGCGGGCTGGGTGTGTTTGCCATGTTCATGCTGACCCTGGTGGTCATCGCCGTGGCCGGGCAATTGCTCAGTCGGCGCCTGCCGGGAGCGGGGCCAGGCATGATCCAGGAAATCCCGCCCTATGCCCTGCCTCAGTGGCGCCGCCTGTTGGCGGCCACCTGGGAGCGGACCAGCGATATCGTCACCATCGTCACCCCCTTGCTGGTGGGGGGGAGCGTACTCCTGGCCCTGTTGTCCCATTGGGGGGCCGATAGCCTCATCAATACCCTGCTCTACCCGGTGACCCGACTGTGGTTGGGTTTGCCCCAGGAACTGGGAGTCCCCATCTTGTTCGGCGTGCTGCGCAAGGAGCTTTCCCTGGTCATGGTGTACCAGGCTCTGGGTACCCTGGAAATTGGCGAACTGCTGAGTTGGGTGCAGATCGCCACCTTCCTGGTCTTCCTCACCTTCTACATTCCCTGTCTGTCCACCTTTGCCGTGATGCTCAAGCTCCTGGGCCGCCGCGAAGCCCTGTACTCGGTCCTGCTGTCCATCCTGGTTTCCCTGGGATTGGCAGGGGCTGTGCGAGTCTTGCTGACGGGGGTGAGTCTGGTGTTACCGGGGTGATGGGCTTCCCTGGCGGATGCGCAGGGATTTGGGGGGAATACCGAAGCGTTTGCGAAAGGCCGTGGAGAAGTTGGCCGGACTCTTGTAGCCCGCAATGTCGGCAGCTTCGGTGACGCTTACGTTGTCCTGCTCCAGGGCGCGGGCCGCCCGCTGCAGGCGGGAATCCCGCAGGTAATCGAAAATTGTCGTGCCGAAGGCCAGGCGGAATTGATGCTGCAGGCACTGGGCGTTGCAGCCCATGAGGGAAGACATTTCCGTCAGGGAGAGGGTGTCGGCCTCGCCACTGTCCAGGAGTCGCTGCAGGCGGCAGGCGCGCTGATAATGGACGGGGGGCAAATCCCTGGCGCCTTCGCGTGGCCGCTCTGTCATCTGGCTCAGGGCATCCGTGATGATTTCCAGAGCGTGACCCTCCATACGCAAGCGCTGTACGGGATCGTCCAGGTCTCCCGGTTGCAGGAGCTGTTCCACGGCGGCCAGGGTGCGCCGGGATGGTGCCCATGCCCTTTGTGACAAATGGGCGTCAGCCAAGGGAAAGGGGACCTGGGTGGCGTCGAACCACTCCTGTCCCAGGGTGATGACCACCATGCGCTCCCGTGTGTCGGCGCTGCACTGGCGCTCAAAAACAACCGGCTGGGCAATTCGTACCAGACACCCTACCGGCTTGGCCTGCCTTTCAATACCTGCATCCAATTCCAGCTGAACCCTATCCAGGCGCACCTGGGCATCACCTTCCAGCTTAACGATGATCTTGAATCCGGGCGGCAGGTGTTCATAGCGGGTTTCCAGATCACACAAATGAATGATGTCCGTGCCCTGTAAACCCAGGCCATGGCGCAAGGTTGTCTCAAAAAACAGACCTTCCATGACTTGCCGATGGGGAGCCACGCGAGGGCAACAAAAGCCATCGCCCAAGTGCTGGGTCAAAAAATCAGGGCTGATCTTCGGGCCGTTCTTTCTTTCTGAAACAAACATTTTTCTTGCTAGAGCAAAAGTCCGAATGGGGAACTTTTGCAATACTACGCCGACTCGTTGCAAATGGTAATAATTTGCAATACGGATTTGCTGTTTTTGATTTGAGGAAGACCATGAAGAATGCTCCGAAGTGCATGAGCCGGAAATATCTGTTCCTGGCTGTGCTGTCTGCTGTACCCCAGCTGGCGATGGCCCAAAGTACCGAAGCTGCGAGCCCCGCATCAGAAGTGACGTTGTCCACCGTTCAGGTTTCCGCCAGTGCTGATGGGCCTAATGATCTGCCCGAGTCCTATGCCGGCGGTCAGGTGGCCAAGGGTGCGCGCATGGGCATGTTGGGCAATCAGAGCGTCATGGATACCCCGTTCAACATTACTTCCTATACGGCAAAACTGATGGAGGATCAGGGAGCAAGAACCGTGGCGGATGTGCTCAATAACGATCCTTCCGTGCGCTTCACCACTTCCGGCGCCCATGCCTATGAGAACTTCCGCCTGCGGGGGTTCGATGTGCATTCCTCCGATCTGGCCATCAATGGCATGTACGGTCTGGCTCCCATGGGGAACTCCAGCCTGGAGTTTGTCGAGCGAGTGGAGGTCCTCAAAGGACCTAGCGCCATGTTCACAGGGATGTCCCCCAGTGGCGGTATCGGTGGGGTCATCAACCTGGTCCCCAAGCGCGCCGGAGATGATCCTTTGACCCGGGTGACTGTGGGTTACCAGACCGAAAGTCAGTTCGATACCAGTGTGGACATGGGGCGGCGTTTTGGTGAAAACAAGGAATTTGGTCTGCGGGTCAATGGTTCCTACGGAGATGGGGAAACCAGCCTGGAGGGGCAGGACAAGACGCGGGAATTCCTGTCGGCTGCACTCGATTACCGGGGCAAGGACCTGACCGCCTCCCTGGATGCCTATCGCAGCAAGATGTCCTTCGATGGGGGCTCTCCCGCCATGTTCGGGTTTGCCAACCCGGATATTCCCCATGCGCCGGACCCCAGCAAAAATTACCTGAGTTCAGCCTCGGGTGACCTGGAGAGTCAGGCGGTCATTGCCCGTGCAGAGTATGCCTTTACCCGGGACTTCTCAGCCTTTGCCAGCTTTGGTGTCAGGAATTACGACTACTCCGGCTGGGTAAATGGCACCCACATCCATAACGTGCAAGCGAATGGCACGGCCCAGGTTCGAGGGGTGGCTCAGCGGGGGTACGAAGATACGGTTTCTTCCGAAGTGGGTACCCGCTTCAACTTCAACACCGGTAGTGTTCGTCACGAAATGGTGTTGCAGATGTCCCGCATGGAATCGGAATCTGGAACCCTGTCCAACGTGACGGGGATGTCGGCCACCAGTCTCAATAATCCGACCGTGCCGACGCTGCCGGCCATGCCCACGGGTTCCCTGCCCAAAACCTCGGATATGACCCTCTCCAGTCTGGCGCTGGTGGACACCATGTCTTTCATGGATGACGCCCTGCGTTTGACCGTGGGTTTGCGTCAGCAGCGGGTGCAACAGAGCACCTATAACGCGACTACCGGAGCGGAAACCGCTGACTATGACAAAAAGGCGGTAACGCCGGCCGTTGGTGTGGTCATCAAACCTTGGGGAGAAGGAATCTCCCTGTATGCCAACTACGTTCAAGGTCTGAGTCAGGGGGGAAGCGTCAAGGCAACGGATGGCTATACGGAGGACAAGACCTTTGCACCCTATGAGACGGAGCAGAGAGAGGCCGGGGTCAAGTGGAACGCCGGGACCTTCACCAATACGGTGAGCGTTTTCGAGATCACCAAACCCGAACTGATCACGACGGGAACCGCGCCTACAAGAACGGCTTCAGATGATGGTGAGTCCCGTGTCCGAGGGATCGAGTGGAATACCTTTGGTCAGATCACTCCAACCATTCGTGTGCTGGGGGGTATTTCCTACACCAAGAGCAAACTGACCAAGACGGCTGGAGGTGTCAACGAGGGCAACGAGTTGTTTGGAGTGCCCAATTGGCAGGGGAATATCGGGGGTGAGTGGGATACCCCGCTACCCGGTCTGAGTCTGAATACGAAGCTGATCGCCACGTCCAAGCAGTATCTGAACAACGCCAACACCTATGAAATTCCCGGTTGGAATCAGGTGGATCTGGGGGCTCGGTACGAGACCAAGGTGGCTGCACGCAAGACCACTTTCCGTGTGAATATCAAGAACCTGTTCGATCGTCATTATTACTCGGGCAGCTTTGCCGAGCCTCGGGCGACCTTGGCCGAGGGACGTACCGTGCAGGCTTCGGTCTCGGTGGATTTCTGATCCTGTGAGGATTATTCCCCGGCTTTTGGTGTGCTGCGGGCTGGTGCTGGAAGTGCTTGCACTTCCAGCCCGAGCAGCTGAGTGGGCGCCAGTAGTGGTGCCCAAATCAGCACAGTTGGATGTGCAGTCCCGGGTAAGCGGCCATGAGTACCGCCTGTTTGTTTCCATCCCTGCTTCTCCTGCACCCAAGGAAGGCTACCCGGTGTTCTACGTGCTGGATGGCAATGCCGCATTTCCCGTTGCAGCGTTCCTGGCGCGTGCTGCGGCGAGCCGCAGGGAAGTGACGGGACATGTGGCGCCCCTGGTGGTAGGCATTGGCTATCCAGGTGTCAGCGATTTTGATGGCCCGGCCCGGCGTCGGGATTACACCATTGGCACAGGAACCCCCGGTGATGGCGCTACCGACGGCGGGGCAGAGCGCTTTCTCGAATTCATCGAGCAGGAAGTCAAACCTCTGATTCAAGCCCGTTATCACGTTAATCCGGAGCGCCAGGCCTTGTTTGGTCATTCCTTTGGCGGCTTGCTGGTTTTGCAGGCTCTGACGCAACACCCGGAGCGCTTTTCTACCTACGCAGCCTCCAGCCCCTCCATCTGGTGGGGTGATCAGATCGTGCTGAAAGGCTTGCCGGGCTTGCTGCAAGGTCCGTTGCGACCGCGGGTACAGATCAGTGTGGGGGCGCTGGAAGACGATCCACCCAAGGGCAATTACTCCCCTGAAGTACGAGCCATGCTCGCCACGCGCACCATGATCCCTCCTGCAAGAGCGCTGGCGCAAAGCTTCAAGGCAGCACCGGGTTGGGAAGGGCGTGTGGCCTATTACGAGCTGGCTGGGGAAGATCATGGTCCGGTTTGGCTGCCAGCCATGAGTCGCGCCATGCAGTTTTTTCTGGAACAGCCCTGACCAACTATTTCACGCCTTATGAAGACATTTACTTTACTGGGTTTGCTCTTGAGTTTATGGGGAGGCATGGCCTTCTATCTGGCCTCACCCAATCAGCGTTGGCTGGCCAAAGCCTGGCCTCGGCGTACCGCCCAGCTAGCGGGTGCCGCCCTGCTCATCCTGGGAGGCTATT
>QKDJ01000022.1 GCA_003252145.1 Azovibrio restrictus | reverse complement strand
CCAATACCGGCTGAGGCGGCAATGAAGGTCAGGCTTCCCAATACGCCTTTGTAGGCTTGTATCAGTGGTTTCAAGGCGAAGGGGTGGCGTTTTTCCGGCGGCAGGGATTCTGGCAGTAGCCGCAAGCAAGTCAGCCAAAGCAGCAGGGATGCCAGGGTCAGGAAGGCAAAGATGCTGCGCCAGCCACCCAGGTGCAGCAAGCCGCCTCCGATCATGGGTGCGATGGCCGGAGCAACGGCGAACATCACGGCGATGTGGGACATGAGGCGCTGGGCATCGGGCCCCTGGTAAAGGTCTCGCACCATGGCTCGGCTTACTACCATGCCTGCTCCGGCAGACAGGCCTTGGAGGGCACGCAGTACCCAGAGCATCTCGATGCTGGTCGTCAGGGTGCAGCCCAGAGAGGCCAGGGCATAGATGGCCAGGCCCGCGAGAATGATACGGCGACGGCCAAAACTGTCGGAAAGGGCCCCGTGCCATAAAGTCATGAGGCCAAAGGCCAGCATATAGATGGACAGGGTCTGTTGAATCTGTAATTTATCGGCCCCCAGGTCGGCGCCGATTTCCGGAAAAGCCGGCAGATAGGTGTCGATGGAAAAGGGGCCGACTGCGGCCAGGACAGCCAATAGTACGGTCAGGCCCAGGCCTGTGGCAGTGCGTGTGGGGGTCATGAGGCCTCAAGAAATGGGCGGCGGTATTGCAGGGCTTCTGCCAGGTGGGATTTTTCCAGGGCTTCGTGGCCAGCCAGATCAGCGATGGTACGCGCCACTTTCAAGGTTCGATGCCAGGAGCGGGCCGAGAGGTTGAGACGGGTGGCGGCCTGTTGTAACAGGGCCAGGGCTTCCGCCGTGGCGCCCATGTGGGTGTCCACCTGGCCGGCTTCCAGTCTGGCGTTGCTACAGGCTTGGCGTTGCTGTTGCCGTTCGTGGGCTTGGCGGACTCGGCGCTCCACGGCGGCACTGGTTTCACCTCCGCCACCGGCGAGGGTTTCCGTATCCAGGGCCGGGACTTCGATGAGCAGGTCCATACGATCCAGAATGGGGCCGGAAATCTTGCTGCGGTACCGATGAATCTGGTCCGGGGTGCACCGGCAGCGACCATTGGGATGACCCTGCCAGCCGCAGGGGCAGGGATTCATGGCGGCCACCAGCTGGAAGCGGGCCGGGAAGGTGGCATGGCGGGCGGCCCGGGCGATATGGACTTCGCCCCGTTCCAGGGGTTCGCGCAGGCTTTCCAGCACCTTGCGGTCAAATTCGGGAAACTCGTCGAGAAAGAGCACCCCCTGGGTGGCCAGGCTGATTTCTCCCGGGCGGGGCGGGCTGCCACCACCCACCAGGGCGACAGCAGAGGCCGTGGCATGGGGAGCCCGGTAGGGACGCTGGCGGAAGGCGCCGGGATCAAAGCGACCGACCAGGGAAAGTACCGCGGCGGATTCCCGGGCACCGGCATCGTCCAGTGGAGGCAGTAATCCGGGCAAACGGGCGGCAAGCATGGATTTGCCGCTGCCCGGCGGCCCGTACATGAGGAGGGAGTGGCCACCGGCTGCCGCGATTTCCAATACCCGGCGGGCCTGGGCCTGCCCTTTCACGTCACCCAGGTCTGGCCATGTGGGGCCCGGGGTTTGGATGGGGGCTTGGCCGGTAGTCAGCTCACCTTCGCCCCTGAGCCAGGCGCAGACCTCCAGTAAGGATTGGGCCCCTAGAATTCGGCAATTTCCAGCCAGGCAGGCCTCATCGGCACTGGTTTTGGGGAGTACGAAACTGGCGCCAGGGGATTCACTGCCCGCGGCCAGGGCTACGGCGAAGGCGCCCCGAATGGGCTGCAAGGCGCCAGAAAGGGAGAGTTCTCCGGCAAATTCGTGGTCAGGCAGGGACTGGGCGGGAATCTGACCCGAGGCGGCGAGGATGCCCAGAGCCATGGGCAGGTCGAAGCGACCGGATTCCTTGGGCAGGTCGGCCGGAGCCAGATTGATGGTGATCCGCTTCTGGGGGAATTCAAATCCGGAATTGATGATGGCGGCCCGGACTCTTTCCCGGGCTTCCTTGACTTCCGTGTCGGGGAGCCCGACCAGGGTGAAACTGGGCAGGCCAGCAGCCAGATGTACCTCCACCTGGACCCGGGGTGCTTTCAGCCCATCCAGGCCGCGGCACCAGAGGCTGGCCAGTGCCATGGGGGCTTACTCGTCCCGCTGGGCCTTTTCCAGGGCGTCCACCCGGGCTTCCAGGGCGTGAAGCTTGTCCCGGGTGCGGGCCAGGACCTGGGCCTGAATGTCGAATTCTTCCCGGGTTACCAGATCCATCTTGGTGAAAAAGCTGCCCATCACGGCACGGATATTCTTTTCCACATCCTTGGCGGGACTGGCCGCGATCAGGGCACTGATCTTGTTGCTGATGTCTTCGAGCGCTTTGGGGTCAAACATGGCGATGGCCTCCAGAATCAATGCCTCAGTTTAGCATGGGCAGAAATGGTGCCAGAGCCGCAGCTGAGGCGGGTTCGATGTGGTGCGCGCCCCTATGAGGGCGCACCTCAATGGTGCGATTTATGAGAATGGGTATTGATGCACTGCGGCAAGCGCATGAAATGACTTTGTTTTTTTATCTGGCATGGTCTCTGCTAAATGCGCTCTGCAAGATTTTCTGCGCCTTTCGAGGCAGGCTTCGTCTTCCGTCCGGCCGATGGGGGCGAAAGAAAACCGCATTTTTTAGCGAGGAAATATTCATGAAATTCGTAACCGCCATCATCAAGCCGTTCAAGCTTGACGAAGTGCGTGAAGCCCTGTCCGCCATCGGCGTACAAGGCATCACGGTCACCGAGGTTAAGGGCTTTGGCCGGCAAAAGGGTCACACGGAGCTGTATCGCGGCGCCGAGTATGTGGTCGATTTTCTGCCCAAGGTGAAGATCGAGGCCGCCATCAAGAATGAATTGCTGGATCAGGTCATCGAAGCCATCGAAAAGTCCGCCAGCACCGGCAAGATCGGTGACGGCAAGATTTTTGTCTCCGAACTGGAACAAGTCATTCGTATCCGTACCGGTGAAACCGGTGAAGACGCCCTTTAAGGAGATCCGAACCATGAAACGTCTTTTTGCCTGTCTCGCCCTCCTGGGCGTTGTTGCCCTGGGCGCTCCCGCCTGGGCCGAAGAAGCCGCTCCCGCGGCTGCTGTGGTGACTGAAGCCGTCACCGCCGTGGCTGATGTGGCCGCTGCTGCTGCCCCCGCTGCCGAAGCTGCCGTGGAAGTGACCGTCAACAAGGGCGACACCGCCTGGTTGATGACCTCCACCCTGCTGGTGCTGTTCATGGCCCTGCCCGGTCTGGCCCTGTTCTACGGCGGCCTGGTGCGCGTCAAGAACATGCTGTCCGTGCTGATGCAAGTGATGGTGGTGTTCTCCCTGATCTCCGTGCTGTGGGTCGTTTATGGCTACAGCCTGGCCTTCACGGAAGCCTCGCCCTTCATCGGTTCCCTGGACAAGCTGTTCCTGTCCGGTGTGAGCATCGAGACCCTGGCAGACACTTTCACGGCTACCTCCAAGTTGCCTGAATTCGTGTTCATCGCCTTCCAATGTACCTTCGCAGGCATCACCTGTGCCCTGATCGTCGGCTCCTTCGCCGAACGGATGAAGTTTGCCGCCGTGCTGCTGTTCTCCGTGATCTGGTTCACCTTCTGCTACCTGCCTATCGCCCACATGGTTTGGGGTCCCGGCGGTTACCTGCTGGGTGACGGTGCTCTGGACTTCGCCGGCGGTACCGTGGTGCACATCAACGCCGGTGTGGCCGGTCTGGTGGGTGCTTACCTGGTGGGCAAGCGTATCGGTTACGGTCGCGAATCCATGGCTCCTCACTCCCTGACCCTGACCATGGTGGGTGCTTCCATGCTGTGGGTGGGCTGGTTCGGCTTCAACGCCGGTTCCAACCTGGAAGCCACTGCCGGCGCCGCCCTGGCCTTCATCAACACCCTGGTCGCTACGGCCGGTGCTGTGCTGGCCTGGACCCTGGCTGAAGCCGTGTTCAAGGGCAAGCCCTCCATGCTGGGTGCCGCTTCCGGCGCCGTGGCTGGTCTGGTGGCCATCACCCCCGCCTGCGGTACCGTGGGTCCCATGGGTGCCCTGGCTCTGGGTCTGCTGGCTGGTTTCGTCTGCCTGTGGGGCGTCAATGGCCTGAAGCGCATGCTGGGTGCCGATGACTCCCTGGATGTGTTCGGTGTGCACGGTGTGGGCGGCATCCTGGGTGCCATCCTGACCGGTGTCTTCACCGCTCCCTCCCTGGGTGGTACCGGTGCTGAGGACTTCTCCATCGCTCACCAAGTCTGGGTGCAAACCTACAGCGTGCTGATCACCATCGTGTGGTCTGCCGTGGTCGCCTTCGTGGCCTACAAGATTGCCGATCTGTTCGTGGGTCTGCGGGTGCCCGAAGAGGAAGAGCGCGAAGGCCTGGACATCACGTCCCACGGCGAAACCGCTTACCACCACTGATAGCAAAGAACGTCTCTCTCCTTTGGGCGCCCATGTGGCGCCCATTTTTTTTGCGGTAGCATGAGGGCATGTGGATTGCCCATCTTTCCGACTTGCACCTGACAGCCGATACCCAGCCACTGTATGGGCAGGTGGATACCCGTGGTGCCTTGCTCCAGGCCTTGCATAGACTCATGGGCTTGCGTCGTTCGCCGGACCTGCTGCTCATTACCGGCGATCTGGCCGACGGGGGCAGCGAATCTGCTTACCGCTTCCTGGCCGATGCCCTGGCCCCTCTCCCGTTTCCCTGGTTTCTAGTGCCTGGCAATCATGATGACCGGGCGGTATTGGAGCGTCTCTTTCCCGCCCAGGCCTCCTTGTGGCAGGGGCCCGTGGCACGAATCGTTTTGAGCCAGGGCAGCCTGATCCTGCTGGATACCCACCGGCCCGGCAAGGAATGGGGCTGGGTGGATGAAACAACTCTGGACGCTCTGGAGGGATTGCCGCGGGAGCCCGCCTTGCTGGCCATGCACCATCCTCCCTTTGCCGTGGGAATTCCCGGCATGGATGCCATTGCCTGTCGGGGTAATCTGGAAGGTCTTGGAGCTTGGGTGCAGGCCCATGTGGAAGGCCTGCTGTGCGGTCATGTGCATCGCCATGTGGCCACCACTTTTTACGGGGTTCCAGCCCAGGTGGCGCCGTCACCGGCCCATCAGATTGCTCTGGATGAAGCGGAACTGGCCTATACCCTGGAGCCGGGCGGCCTGCTACTCCATGACTGGGAGCCGGGAGTCCGTTTGCTCAGCCATTACCTGCCCATCCAGGCGGCGCCCGTTCATTTCTATGAAGCCTGAGTGCCTGCCAGTGTTGTAGACAAATAAAAACGCCGGGAAGCCCCGGCGTTTTGCATGCGGAGTTCGGATAACT
>QKDJ01000342.1 GCA_003252145.1 Azovibrio restrictus | reverse complement strand
ATCTTCACCACCTCGGCCCGGTTTTCAGGCTTGTCCATCCACATGGCCGCTTCGATCAGGGCCCGCACGGCAGCCTTGTGGCTGTTGGGGTTCTTGTCGGCCCATTCCTTGTTAACCCCGAACACCTTCTCCGGGTTGTTGTTCCAGATTTCGTAGTTGGTGATGATGGAACGGCCAATGCCCATTTCCACGGCCCGTTGGTTCCAGGGCTCACCCACGCAGTAGCCAACGATGTTCTTGGACTGGAGGTTGGCCACCATCTGGGGAGGAGGAATGACGATCAGGCGCACATCCTTGTCGGGATCGATACCGCCGGAAGCCATCCAGTAACGGATTTCGTAGTTGTGGGTGGAAACCGGGAACACCATGGCGAAGGTCATGGGCTCCTTGCCTGCCTTCTTGTCCGCGTCGATCACCTTCTTCAGGGCGACAGCCGTGGTGGGACGATGCTTCATGGCTTCAGGATCAGCCTGCACCATGCGCTCGTAGAGTTCGTTGGAAACGGTGATGCCGTTACCGTTCAGGTCCATGGAGAAGGCGGTGATGGTCTCCTTCTGATTGGCGCCAACCCCCAGAGTGGCGGCCAGGGGCATACCGGCCAGCATGTGGGCCCCATCCAGTTCGCCCAGAGCCACCTTGTCACGAATATTGGCCCAGGAGGCTTCCTTGGAGATTTCCACGTCCAGGCCATGCTTCTTGAAGTAGCCCTTTTCCTTGGCGATCACCAGGGGAGCACAGTCGGTCAGGGGAATGATGCCGAACTTGAGCTTGGTCTTTTCCAGACCATCAGAACCGGCAGCCCAGGCATTGCCAGGCAGGATCAAGCCACTGGAAGCCGCCAGTGCAGCACCGCTCAGCAGCGAGGTACGACGCATGAAATCCCGACGGGAAGTCTGAAAAGAGTCCTGACCCAGGGTGAGGATGGAGGGCTTCTTGGTGCTGTCGCTCATGGTCATCTCCTAAAACACAAACCGAAAAATCCAAAAAAAAAACGGCGCCCACTCGCCACGACACTATGTCGTGTTGCGAATGGACGCCGTTGTCCAATATCTCTCAAAACCACTACCGGATCGCCGTTGATCCGGGAATGAACTAGCTATAACAAAAGTCATGCCAGATCAACGGAAAATAAAAAAATTACATTTTTTCAGTGACTTAAAACAACACACCCCAAACAGACACCACTGCCTTGTCGCAAAAAATACGCTCCATTGTGGTGCATCACACAATTGGCACCGCACCAAACAAAGGCAAAAACCGTGGGCTATTCCCCGGAGCGAGCAGCCCGTTTGGCGATTTCCGGCCAGGCTTTGTGCAGGTAGTAGCCCATGGACCAGAGGGTCAACAGGGCTGCGATCCAGATCAGGAGATTGCCCACCTGCATGGAGTTCCACCCCAGGATGGGCTCCCGATACAGCAACAGGGTGATGGCCAGCATCTGGGCCATGGTCTTCACCTTACCCAGCATGGACACGGCCACATTCTTGGAGGCCCCGATCTTGGCCATCCACTCCCGTAGGGCCGAAATGGTGATTTCCCGACCGATGATGATGGTAGCCACCACCGCATTGGTGCGATCCAGTTCCACCAGGATGATGAGGGCAGCTGCCACGATAAGCTTGTCCGCCACCGGGTCCAGAAAAGCCCCGAAGGAAGACGTCTGGTTCAGCTTGCGGGCCAGGTAACCATCCAGCCAGTCCGTAAAGCCTGCGGCCATGAACAACAGGGTGGCGAACAGATCCCGCTCCTCCACGCTCATCCAGCCGGAGGGCAGGTAATACAGGACAACCAGCAGAGGGATGGCGACGATGCGCAGCCAGGTCAGGAAGATGGGCAGATTGAAGGGCATTTGGATGAAACGGTTTTTAATGCAGTGCAGTGTAAATGGTTTCCGCCAGGGCGGGGCTGATCCCCGGGGCCTGGGCCAGTTGTTCCATGGAGGCGGAGGCCACGCCAGCCAGCCCTCCGAAATGGGTGACCAGGGCCTTACGCTTGGCGGGTCCCACACCGGGAATATCTTCCAGGCGGGAGGTGGTTCTTGCCTTGCCCCGGCGAGCCCGGTGGCCCGTGAGCGCGAAACGGTGCGCTTCATCACGGATTTCCACCACCAGATGCAGGGCTGGGTTGTCTGCGCCTAATTGTAAGGCCTCCCGGCCATCCGCATCCCCTTTGGAAACGCCCGCCAGAGGCAGATGGGCCAGGCCCAGTTCTTCCAGAGCCGCCACGGCCATGGCCACCTGGCCCTTGCCGCCGTCGATGAGGATCAGGTCGGGGGCAGTCCCCTCCCCTTCACTACCACCCTCGGCCAAGGGGGCATAGCGACGGCTGACAGCCTGGCGAATGGCAGCGTAATCATCGCCGGGCTCGATGTCGCGGATATTAAAGCGCCGGTAATCGGACTTCTTCATCCCGCTATCCTGATACACCACACAGGAAGCCACCGGCGACTCCCCCTGGGTGTGGCTGATGTCAAAACATTCGATACGTCGTGGCGTCTCTTCCAGCCCCATGGTTTCCCGCAGGGCCTCCAGACGCTGGGCCTGCTGGGCTCCCGCCTGATTGCGAGCGGTGATGGCCAACTGGGCATTTTGCAAAGCCATCTCCACCCAGGCCTTGTGCATCACGGAGCGGGCCTCGCTAACGGGCACCGGGTGACCGGCAGCAGCCTCCAGCCCCGCCAGGGTTTCCTCGGGCTCATCCACTGGAGCGGCCACCAATAGCCGGGCAGGCGCCGGATGAATGGCGTAATGCTGGGCGATGAAGGCGGAGACCGCTTCGGCCGGCGTGTAATCCCCCCCATGGGAGGGAAACTGGGGTCTATCCCCCAGATGCCGCCCGCCACGCACCATGGCTAGGTTGACGCAAAGCTGGCCCGCTTCCCGCACAGCCACCACCACATCCACATCCTCGCCCTTGTGGCTTTCGATGAACTGTTTTTCCTGGACCTGGCGCAGGGATTGAATCTGGTCCCGATACAAAGCCGCCTGCTCGAAAGCCAGATTGGCCGCAGCCTGTTCCATGGACTGGCTCAGACGCTGGATTACCTCGCTCTGGCGCCCCAACAGGAACCAGGCCGCATGCTGCACATCCTGGGCATAGTCTTCGGCACCGACCAGTCCGGCCACGCAGGGGCCGCTGCAACGCTTGATCTGGTACAGCAGGCAAGGCCGGGAACGGTTGGCAAAGACGGAATCCTCACAGGTGCGCAGACGGAACATCTTCTGCAGCAGGTAGAGGCTGTCCCGTACGGCCGATGAGGATGGAAAGGGACCGAAATAGTCCGCCTTCCGGTCCGGGTTGCCCCGGAAAAAGCCCAGACGGGGAAACTCGTCCCGGGTGATGACGATGTAGGGATAGGATTTGTCGTCCCGGAACAGGATGTTGTACCGGGGCGCCAGACGCTTGATCAGGTTGTTTTCCAGCAGCAGGGCCTCGGCCTCGGAACGGGTGACCGTGGTCTCGATCCGGGCGATCTGGCTCACCATCATGGCGATGCGGGGGCTGGAAAGGGTCTTCTGGAAATAGGAGGAGACCCGCTTCTTCAGGTTCTTGGCCTTGCCCACATAAAGCACAGCGTCCTCGCTGGACAGCATGCGATACACCCCGGGCAGGTCCGGCAGGGTGGGCAGGAAAGCCTTGTAGTCGAAAGTGACGGCGGGTAAGGGAGCGGACAGCTTGCGGGACTGACGCCCACCCGGCTTCTTTTCCGGCGCGGGTTCTGGCTCTATGTCAGAGGTACTCATGCCTGCTGCAGAAAATCGGAAACCCGCGCAAACACGGCCTCGAAGCTTTCCCGGGTCAGACGACCCGTGCGCCAGTTGTAGCCGCTGCAGTGGTAGCTATCGAACAGTACCGGGCGCGCCAGTTCTCCGTTGGCAGGCAAGTCGTGGCGTACGTTGTGACCGAAGCTGTAATGGGTAGGCTTGAGCCCCAGGGCGCGCAATACCCCCTGATGGGACACCGTGCCCAAGGCAATGATGGCCTTGAGGCGGGGCATGGCGGCAATTTCCTGGGCCAGGAAGCCGTTGCATTGGCGAATTTCCGCAGGCTGAGGCTTGTTGGCGGGCGGCAGGCAGCGCACGGCATTGGTGATGCGGGCATTGACCAGAGCCATGGCTGGATTCGCCCATTTGTCCGCCCCCAGGGGCTCGGCTGCCGTGGCAAAGCCAAACCGGTGCAGGGCCGGGTACAACAATTCTCCGGCCACATCCCCTGTGAACGGCCGCCCCGTGCGATTGGCTCCCTTTTCCCCGGGCCCCAGACCCACCACTAGAAGCTGGGCATCCAGGCCACCGAAAGCCGGTACAGGCCGGTTGTGCCAGGCGGGGTCACGTACACGCAGGTTGGCCAGGTGTTCGGCCAGACGGGGACAGGCAATACAGTCCAGGGGATCGGTAAATTCAGGCATGGCGCGGATGTTACCATGCCGCCCATGTGCCCCCAGCCCCCGGAAACCCCCTCTTCCCCCCCTGTTTTCCCGCCCTCGGGCCAGGAGTGTTGGGACATCTTTTGCAAGGTCATCGACAACCTGGGAGACATAGGCGTGTGCTGGCGTCTGGCCAGGCAACTGGCCCAGGAACAGGGTTGCAAGGTACGGCTCTGGGTAGACCAACCCCAGGCCCTGGCACCCCTGTTACCCGCCTACAACGCTCAACAAAGCATACAGGTACTGGACGAAGTGCAGATCAGACACTGGGATGAAGCCTGCAACCCGGATGGACTGAAAGCTGCAGATGTGGTGGTGGAAGCCTTTGCCTGCGATCCCCCCGAGGCCTACCTGGAAGCCATGACCCGGCGCCCTCGCCCGCCCTGCTGGATCAATCTGGAATACCTGAGCGCGGAAGCCTGGGTCAGCGGTGTCCATGGGGCCGCCTCCCCCCATCCCCGCCTGCCCCTGGTGAAGTTCTTTTTCTTCCCAGGCTTTAGCACCGGTACGGGAGGGCTGTTGCGGGAAAAGGATTTGCTGGATCGCCGGCAACAGTTTCTGCAACAAGATAGCCGCAGCAGCTTTTTGGCCCGCCATGGGCTGAGTCTCGACCCGGACACCTTGCTGGTCAGCCTGTTCTGCTACGACACGGCCCCCATCGCCCCCCTGCTGCAAGCCTGGCAGGCCGATGGGCGCCCCCTGCTCTGCCTGGTTCCTCCCGGCAAGCCCCTGGCTGCCGTGCAAAAAACTCTGGGGGGTGATGGTCCCTGGCAGCTGGGCCAGGCTCGCCTCCAGCCCATCCCTTTCCTGCCCCAGAGCAAATACGACGAACTGCTCTGGAGTTGTGACCTGAATTTTGTCCGGGGAGAGGATTCCTTCGTCCGGGCCCAGTGGGCGGCAAAACCCTTCATCTGGCACATCTACCCCCAGGAAGAGGATGCCCACCTGGAAAAACTGGAAGCCTTTCTGGATTTATACACCGCCTCTCTTGCAGAACCGGCTACCCGGGCCTTGAGCCACTTCTGGCGCTTCTGGAACAGGGAGGCCGACCTGGCCCCGGAATGGTCGGCTTTGCGAACCCAGTTACCCTTGCTGACCCGGCACAGCGAGGCCTGGTGCGAGTCTTTGAGCAAAGAGGATGATCTTGCAACAGCGCTCGTCAAGTTCTGTGCTTCAAGGGTATAATCCAACGTTTTGTTTTTAACGCCAAAATACGCGAACAATCATGAAAACCGCACAGGAACTCCGCTCGGGCAACGTCATCATGGTGGGCAGTGATGCCCTGGTGGTGCAAAAGGCCGAATACAACAAGTCTGGCCGTAACGCTGCCGTGGTCAAGATGAAGCTCAAGAACCTGCTCACCGGCGCTGCTTCCGAATCCGTCTACAAGGCTGACGACAAGTTCGAAGTGGTGATGCTGGAGCGCAAGGAAGTCACTTTCTCCTACTTCGCCGATCCCATGTACGTGTTCATGGACGCCGAGTACAACCAGTTCGAAGTGGAAGCCGACAACATGACGGATGCTCTCAAGTATCTGGAAGACGGCATGCCCTGCGAAGTGGTGTTCTACAACGAGAAGGCCATCTCCGTGGATCTGCCCACCTCCGTGGTCCGCGAAGTAACCTACACCGAACCCGCCGTCAAGGGCGACACCTCCGGCAAGGTCATGAAGCCCGCCAAGATCACCACCGGCTTCGAACTGTCCGTGCCCGCCTTCGTGGAAATCGGCGACAAGATCGAAATCGATACTCGCACCGACGAGTACCGCAACCGGGTGAAGTAAGCTTTCCACCCCGGAAACAGAAAAGGCAGCCTCAGGGCTGCCTTTCTTTTTGCCTGCTTTTTACTAGCTCGCTTCCAGAGTCAGCCGATCAGCCAACCATGAGCCCTTCCACCGTTTTCACGGCCGCCTGATATTCGGGCAGGGACTGCAAGGCATTCCAGTCTGGCGCTGCATGAGTGGGCAAGAGGCGGGCGATACGGGCGCTACGCACCGGGTCCGGCTGCGCATCCCATTTTTCCAGCACCATGCCAGCCTGGTCCGGCGCATTACATAGGAGCAGCATGTCACAACCGGCCTCATAGGCAGCCTTCACCCGCGCCAGGGCATCTCCCACCACGCTGGCCCCTTCCATGGACAAATCATCGCTGAATACCACCCCATCAAACTTAATGTCACTTCTTAAGTAAGAATGCCATTTGTTTGAAAAACCTGATGATTTACTATCAATTTCAGGGTAAATCACATGGGCGGGCATGACTGCGTCCAGAGCCAGCTTGCGGTAGGGCAACATGTCTTCCTGCAAGGTTTCCAGGGAGCGCTCATCCACGGGAATGGCCACATGGGAATCAGCCTCCACCCAGCCATGCCCTGGAAAATGCTTGCCGCAACTCCCCATACCGCCAGCTCGCAGACCTGCCATCAAGGCGTCCGCCAGGGCCGTCACCACTTCCGGATCACGATGGAAGGCACGATTGCCGATCACACTGGAACGGCCATAGTCCAGATCCAGCACCGGGGTGAAGGAAAAATCCACCCCCCGGGCCCGCAGTTCGGCGGCCAGCACGTAACCCACCTGACGACTGGCAGCCAGGGCGGCGTCAGGCGAGTCCTTCCACATCTGCCCCAAGGCAGCCATGGGGGGCAGTCGGGTAAAACCTTCACGACAGCGCTGCACCCTACCCCCTTCATGATCAATGGCGATCAGCAGGGGCGGCTGGCGCAGCCCATGGATTTCCCGGGTCAGAACCTCCAGTTGTTCAGGACACTGGTAATTGCGACTGAAGAGGATGATGCCCCCCACCAGGGGATGACAGAGGCGCTCCCGATCCAGGGCCGTAAGTTCCGTGCCCTGGATGTCGATGACCAGAGAACCGATCAGGGGCTGGGATGCAGAAATGTTCATGCTTGCTCCAGAAGGACGAAGGCCACCGCATACTCGGCTTCATCACTGAGAGATAGATGGGCACGCAGGCCCTTGGTGTCCAGCAAGGCTTGCAAGGGGGCATCGAGCACGAAGACGGGCTTGCCCAGTTCATCGTGATCCACGGCCATGGCGGCCAAGGTCGCCGGTGGGCGAATTCCAGTGCCCAGGGCTTTGCCCAGGGCTTCCTTGGCGGCCCAGCGCTTGGCCAGGAAACGTCCCCGGGCGGAT
>QKDJ01000081.1 GCA_003252145.1 Azovibrio restrictus | reverse complement strand
GAGCATCAACCCTGAGGCAGTGATGGTGATCAAATCCACCGTACCCGTGGGTTATACCGAAGGGGTTTGTGAGCGCCTGGGCTGCAAGAACCTGATCTTCTCGCCAGAATTTCTGCGCGAGGGCAAAGCCCTGTACGACAACCTGCATCCGTCCCGCATCATTGTCGGGGAGCGTTCCCCCCGGGCGGAGCGTTTTGCCCAGTTACTGACCCAGGGGGCCATCAAGAAAGATATCCCCACCTTGCTGACCAATAGCACTGAAGCCGAGGCCATCAAACTCTTCGCCAACACTTTCCTGGCCATGCGGGTCGCCTACTTCAATGAACTGGACACCTATGCGGCCACCCACGGTCTGAATACCCGCCAGATCATTGACGGAGTCTGCCTGGACCCTCGCATTGGCAGCCACTACAACAATCCCTCCTTTGGTTACGGCGGTTATTGCCTACCCAAGGACACCAAGCAGCTACTGGCCAACTACCGGGATGTGCCCCAGAACCTGATTCACGCCATTGTGGAATCCAATACCACCCGCAAGGATTTCGTCGCCGATGAAATCATTCGCCGCAATCCCAAGGTAGTTGGCATCTATAGACTGATCATGAAAGCCGGTTCAGACAATTTTCGTGCTTCCAGCATTCAGGGCATCATGAAACGTATCAAGGCAAAAGGCATTGATGTTGTTGTGTATGAGCCAGTTCTGGAAGGTAACGAGTTTTACCACTCTAAAGTCATGAAGGACCTGGCTGCATTCAAGCGTGAAGCTGACGTAATTGTAGCCAACCGTATGACGGGTGAACTGGAGGACGTGGCGGATAAGGTCTACAGCCGGGATTTGTTCGGGAATGACTAATAACCGAAGGGTAGGAGATAGTCCGGTCTGCTACCCTGCTTTAAATGTTTCTACGTTTCTCTGCCTGCGACTTTCCAAGAAAAAATAGCCTAAGCAGGCCAAAGGGAAAATCATTGGGGCCCAGCGTACAGACTCAAATCCACCTCGCACTACATAAAAGCCTACGAAAGAGGCGAGAGGTGCTGTCAGCAAGTAACGCTCCATACCCGATATACGGCGGATTGCAACCAGATAAGATCCGATCACAGTCAAATATAAAGTCAGCAAAAATCCCAGCCCAACCAGGCCCCCGGCATAGGCAATCTCCAGATAATTGCTGTGAGGCCCAATTGCTCTGCGGATACTCCAGTTTGGCTGACTATCCAGACGCCGTAAAAACTCCTGGTTGTACACATCCTTGGAAAAGCCATATCCGAGCAATGGCCGATCCTTGATCATGTCCACTGCCGCTGTCCAGACGCCACCAACTCTACCGCTGGTATCCAGGCCTTGAGCAAACTTCATATGAACAAAGGGCACCGTCAGATACGCCCCGAATCCCAGCACCAAACAGGCTGATGCAAGCAACATCAAACGCCGCCAGTTGAACTCGAAGGACAACCAGATAGCTACCATGGCAGCTGTGGCCAACCAGGCAGCTCTGGCTCCAGTACCCACCAACATCAATACAGCAACCACCAGAATGCTCAACCACAACCACTGCTGTCGACTCCCCTTTTCCCGAGTCAGGGAATACTGCAGTAACACAAATGGAAAAAAGAAGAGCAGTGGGTGACTCCAACCACGATGAAGCTTGAAATCACTCAACACTTCTGGAGTTACCCACCACTCATGCAAATACTGCCATCCATTGATAAGAATGATGATAACTAATGCATAAGCAAAATAACGGAACATGGCAACCCTAAGTGCAGGCTGAGTCATGACATAAAGTATTGGTATCAGCAGCAGGAAATAATCCTTGAAAACACCGGTAACCGAACTAAAAGTTTCTAGGGGATTAAGCGACCACAGCGTGGTTACGCCTAGCCAGATGACGAATAAAACCAATGCCCCAATCACTCCATGCCGCAGATAAGGTAATGCTTGCCGCCAGCGGCCATTGCACAAGGAAACCAGGAGAGCAACAACCAAACCAATCCGCTCCAGTGCTGTCACTCCTCGTGGAATAAACACACAAAACACGTACACCGAAAGCATTACGGGGAGCAACTGATCCCAGAATGAACGACTGAAAAATACGCCTTGCTCTTTTATCCCGTCACTGACCATCAAGCACCTGAAAGAATAGTTTTTCCAAACACCCCACATTCACCTCAGGTGAAAAATGGGCATCAGCATACCGCTTTCCTGCAACGCCCATTCCTATTGCATACTCTGGGGTCTCAATCAGCTGCTGTACTTGAGACACAAACAAATCCATATTCCCATCAGCATAAAGTCCTAACTTCTCATCACGTAACAAGCCACCCGGGTCAAAGGCCAGGCTGACCACGGTACGGCCCTGGAGCCAGGCCTGGATGAAGTTGTTGCTGAAGCCTTCCGGGTGGCAGGTGTGCACCAGGAACAGGCTGCTGGCCAGGATGCCGTTCACCTCTTCCAGGTGCTTTTCCCCCAGGTAGTGGAAATTGGCGGGGCCAGCGGCCAGCAGAGGGCCGTAGGACTTGCTTTGCAATTGCCCCACCATGAGGAAATCCACCCCCGTGTCCTGGAGCCGGGCCGCCAGCTCCACGAATTTCTCCGGCTGCTTGCGGTCCTTGATGTTGGCCACCCACAGGCAGTAGGGCCGGGGCCAGCTGAAAGGCTCGGCGGCGGTGGTCATGGAGTTGGGGATGTGCAGTTGCAGGGGCACCGGAGCCAGTCCCAGGTTGTCCGGGTTGTTGCTCACCAGGGCGTCTACGTGGGCAAAGCCCCCGTGTTCCTTGTACAGGCGCCAGCCTTCCTTGAAGGCCCGGCGCAGGCTCTTGAATCCCGGGGGGCCCCAGGCCCGGGGCTGGAAGAAGAAACGGGTCACGTCGCGCACGTGGGAAACCGAGAACACTACGGGGATGCCGGCCCGGCGGATGCGGGCTACGGAGCGGGCGAAGCAGTGCTTGTTGAAGCGCCAGTAGAGGATGTCCGGCTTCAGCAGCAGCACCCGGTCGGCGATGGCATCCGCCTGGCGGGCCACCGGGTGCACCCCGTAGGGCACCTGGTAATCCCGGTCGCTTCGTCCGCCCACGGCCAGGTAATCCACCTGGTGCCCCCGGGCCACCAGGCCCCGGGCGATGATGTCGCACTGGATCTCGCTGCCCCCGAGCATGTCGGCCGGATGCTGGTTGACGATGACCACCCGCAAGTAACGCGGCGTTGCATTCATGCTTTCACCTCCAGGGCGGCCAATTGCGCCAGATCGCGCCGGTAATCGCGCCTGGCCTTGAGGCCCTGGGTCAGCCATAGCAGGCGTGCCCCGGGGAGCTGCCAGCCAACCAGCTCCCGCCACTGGGCTGCAAAGCCCAGGCCGGCATGGAAGGAGGCCCGAGCCCAAAGGCGCATGGCCTTACTGCGGGTTTTTTTCGGCAGGTCGAAGCCCAGCTCTAGGAGCTCCCGGTTGCGGATGCGAAAGGCCTCCGGCGACAGGCGCAGCTTCTTTGCCACGCCCCCCAGGGTGATGCCCTGTTCCTGATATTCCTTGTATTGCAGGGGGGTGTTCAGGTAGCGGGTCAGGTAGCGGGTGGCGATGCGGTTCCACACCAGGCTGGGCATGCAGTAGCGGCCCACGTGCTCGGGGAACGGGTACTGGCGGCGCACCTCGGTGCGGGTGGCCATGGCGATTTCCCCCGTGATCCCGTGCCGGTATTCCATGTCCACGCTGCTGCAGTCGCAGGGATCGGCGGGAAACAGCCGGGTCACCGGCTGGCCGCCCGGGTCCAGGAACAGGCCGGCGATGCCGGCGTAGCGCCCCCGCTCGGCGGCCGGGATGGACTCCCAGGCGGCGCGGATGGCGCCCAGGGCGCCCTCGGCCAGCCAGTCGTCGGAGTCGACGATGACGAACATCTGGCCTCGGGCCAGCTCCACCGCCCGGTTGGTGGCCATGTGCTTGCCCTGGTTTTCCTGGCGCACATAGCGGACCGGGAACGGGGCCTCGGCCGCCCAGGCCTGGACCCGGGCTTCCGTGTCATCGCTGGAACCGTCGTCAATCACCAGCCACTCGAAATCCCAGTCGTCCTGGGCCAGCAGGCTCCCGTAGACCCGGAGCAGCAGGTGGCCCCGATTGGAGGGGGGGGTATAGAGGGTGAAGTATGGCGTCATGGTGGCGGTTTCCGGGTGGCGCAGTTTAGCGCCCTCCCCGGATCTGTTCCATGAAATCGAGCAGGCCCCGGGCCCGGGCGTCCCAGGTGTAGTGGGCGGCCAGCTGGCGCAGATTTTCCCCCTGGCGGCGGGCGGCATTGGGGTCGGCCGCCAGGCCGGCCAGAGCAGCGGCCAGGGATTCCGGGTCGCCGGGGGTGAACCAGGCGGCCTGGTCCGGGGCCAGCACTTCCCGGATCGAAGGCAGGTCCGCTGTCACCAGGGCACAGCCCGCGCCCATGTATTCGAACAGCTTGAGAGGTGAGGTGAACTGGCTCACCCCCTCGGCCCGGTTGGGCAGCACGGCGATGCAGGCTTCCTGCAGGTGGGCCATGACCCGCTCCGGCGACAGGCGGGGCAGCAGCAGCACCTCGGCGCCGCGGGGATCGATGCGGGGCTTGAGGCGCTCGATCTCCCCGGCCTCGCCCCCCAGCAGGGTGAGGCGGTGGCCGGGCAGGCGGGCGGCGGCGGTGACCAGGTCATCCACCCCCTTCCAGCCGTAGAAACTGCCGGCATAGACGATGTGCCGGGCGCACTGAGCCCAGTCCTTTTCCGGTCCCGGAGGCGGCAGGTCCACGCCGCTGTGCAGCACGGTGCGGGCCCGGGGCCGGGCATCCGGATAGGCAGCCTGGAGGGCGGCTTCCACGGCGCCGGAGATGAACACCACCCCGGCAGCCCCGGCCAGCACCGCGGCCTCCTGGGCCGCCAGGGCAGCCCGTTTGGATTCGGAAGCGGTAGCGGCGAACACCTCGTGGGCCTCGTAGACCAGGGGCAGATCGGGCCGGGCCTGGAGCAGCCGCTGGGCCAGCTTCAGGTGGCGGACAAACACCAGGTCGGGCCGCTCCCGGTCCAGGTGCTGGAGCAATCGGGCGACGAAGCGGCCCACCGAGTGCCAGCGCTGCAGGGGGAAGGGCCAGTGCCGGGAAATAGGCAGCAGGCGCAGGTGCGCCGGCAGGTCCCGCCCCAGGGGCGTCAGGGGATGGCCGTCCGGAGAGGGGCAGTGGGCCAGCGTCACCCGGGCCCCGGCGCCGCAAAGGGCATCAACCATCCATGCGGTCTGGATGCCCCGGGCCTTGGGCAGGGGCAGGGGTTCGGGAAAGGCGTAGAGGATATTCACGGCATCTGCTCCGCGTCGGCCACGGCCCTCAGGAAACGCTGGCGCAAGGCGCACCAGCCGAAGCGGGCCTCCACCATGGCCCGGGCCTCCAGGCCCAGGCGGGCCGTACCGTCCGGGTCCCGGTAGCAGGCTTCGAT
>QKDJ01000095.1 GCA_003252145.1 Azovibrio restrictus | reverse complement strand
TTCTGGTGATTCCAAAGCGGCACATCACCTCCCTGGCGCAGGTGACCCCTGAGGATGAGCCGGTGCTGGGACGCATGCTGTCCGTGTCCCAAAAGCTGGCAGCAGAAAATGGAAGTGCAGACGGCTTCCGCAGCATCATCAATACCGGTCGGGTGGGGATGCAGGAAGTGCCCCATCTGCATATGCACATTGTTGGCGGCCCTGATCCCGTGGGCCCCATGTTGAAGAAAATTCAAGGAGATTGATCATGGGTAGTTTCAGCATTTGGCACTGGCTCATCGTTCTGGTTATCGTCATGCTGGTTTTCGGTACCAAGAAGCTGCGCAACATTGGTCAGGACCTGGGCGGTGCCGTCAAAGGTTTCAAGGAAGGCATGAAGGAGGCCAATGAGCCTGCCAAGACGCCTGAGCAGCCCCAGCAAGTCAGCGGTCAGACCATCGACGTGGAAGTGAAGGAAAAGACCAAGAGCTGAATGGACCTGATCGGGGCGGGCAGCAAGCCCGCCCTTGTTGCGTCCGGTTCCGGGGTATTTCATGTTTGATATCGGCTTTTCCGAACTCCTGATCATCGGGGTGGTGGCTCTCGTGGTCATCGGCCCCGAGCGTCTGCCTAAAGTGGCTCGTACGGTGGGGCATCTGCTCGGGCGTATGCAGCGTTACGTCAATGACGTGAAGTCCGATATTTCCCGGGAAATGCAGCTGGACGAATTGCGCAAGCTCCAGACCCAGGTGGCCGAGTCGGCCCGGACTTTGGAAAGCTCGGTGCGTCAGGAAGTGGAGTCCGCCCGCAGTACCTTCTCCGGCGTTAACCTGGAGGCCCAGTCCCTGGTGGATGAGGTGCGTACCGAGGTGGAGTCCGTAACGGAAGCCCCTGTCTCTCAGGCCCAGCTGACCCCAGCTCCCGTGAGTAGTGAATCCATCGCGCCTGCTCCCTCCATGGGAATCACCCCTCCGCCTGAGCGGGGCGGCATTGACCAAACCACACCCGTCGCATGAACAACGCAAGCGAAGATAACTTCATCTCCCATCTGGTGGAATTGCGGGACCGGATGATCCGGGCCACCCTCGCCATCCTGGTGGTCTTCATCGCACTCTTCCCCTGGGCCAAGGAGTTGTACGCCTTCCTGGCCAATCCGCTCCTGTCGGCCCTGCCCACGGGTGGGCAGATGATCGCCACCGATGTGGTTGGGGTTTTCCTGGTGCCCATGAAGGTAGCCTTGATGGTGGCCTTCCTCATTGCCTTGCCCTATGTGCTTTATCAGGTCTGGGCCTTCGTGGCGCCCGGCTTGTATAACCATGAAAAGCAGTTGGTCCTGCCCCTGGTGGTAGCCAGTGTGCTGCTCTTCTTTTCCGGGATGGCCTTTGCCTACTATCTGGTCTTCCCCACGGTGTTCCACTTCATGGCCACCGTGGCCCCGGAAGGGGTGGCCTGGATGACGGACATCGACAAATACCTTTCCTTTGTCCTGACCACTTTCATGGCCTTTGGCATCACCTTTGAAGTGCCGGTGGTGGTCATTCTGCTGGTCAAGGCAGGGATTGTCGATATCGCCAAACTCAAGGAAGCCCGGCCTTACGTGATTGTGGGTGCTTTCATCCTGGCGGCTATCGTCACGCCCCCCGACATCATTTCCCAGTTCATGCTGGCGGTGCCCATGTGCCTGCTCTATGAACTGGGGATCGTCATGGCCATTTTTGTCAGCCGTACTCCCAAGCCTGCCGAGGGCATCATGAGCGATTCGGAGCTTGAGGCTGCTCTGGATGAGGCTGAGGCCCAACACCGGAAACTGGAGCAGTCCTCCAAGGATTGATGAAGTACTTTCCAGTACCCGTTAAAAAGCCCGGCTTGGACCGGGCTTTTTAACGGGGGTCACTCAAGTGGTTCGCAGGTCGTCCTGCTTATTCCGCACTACGTCGCATGGTTGGGCGCTGACCAATCTTGACTTGTGTTTCGTTGACACCTTGGGCGCGCCGCACCCGGAAAGCAGCGGGCTCACCGGGCTTGAGGGAGGCAATGGCATCCAGCATTTCCTGAGGGTCCTTGATGTTCTTGTGATTGACCGAGAGCAGCACGTCGCCCGGCAGGATGCCCGCCTGTTCTGCGGGACTGCCTCTAACGACACCGGCGATCAATGCGCCTTCCGTATCTGGCAGACCGAAGGACTCTGCCAGTTCCGGCGTGATTTCCTGAGCCTCCACACCGATCCAGCCTCGGATCACCCGACCGTTCTGGATGATCTGTTCCATGATTTGCTTGGCGGAGGAGACGGGAATGGCAAAGCCGATCCCCAGGGAGCCGCCGGTACGGGAATAGATGGCGGTATTGATGCCAATCAGATTGCCCTGCACATCCACCAGGGCGCCGCCGGAGTTGCCGGGGTTGATGGCAGCATCGGTCTGGATGAAATTCTCAAAGGTATTGATGCCCAGGTGGGTACGTCCGAGCGCCGAGACAATGCCCATGGTCACGGTCTGGCCAACGCCAAAGGGGTTGCCAATGGCC
Source organism: Azovibrio restrictus (assembly GCA_003252145.1). Classification (GTDB taxonomy): domain Bacteria; phylum Pseudomonadota; class Gammaproteobacteria; order Burkholderiales; family Rhodocyclaceae; genus Azovibrio; species Azovibrio restrictus_A. Next base: position 2,953 of record QKDJ01000095.1, on the reverse strand, counting down.
AATACCACATCGCCCACCCCCACGTTTTCCATCTGCCCAAAGGTGATGGTGGGCAGCTTGTCAGCCTGAATTTGCAGGACGGCCAGGTCGGATTCAGGATCGGTCCCTACCACCTTGGCTTTCAACTTGCGGCCATCGGCCAGGGAAACCTCGATCTGGTCGGCGGCCTCCACCACATGAAAATTGGTGAGGATGTAGCCCGTGGAGCTGACGATGACGCCAGAGCCCAGGCCCGACTCTTCTCTAGGTTCATTGTTGTCCAGGCCGTCGCCGAAGAAATGGCGAAAAATGGGGTCGTCCATGAGTGGATGGCGCTGGCTTTTCACGGCCTGGGTGGTGAAAATGTGCACTACGGCAGGCAAGGCCTTGCGGGCCGCTTCCCGGAAACCTTGTCCGGAGAGGGGAATGTCGCTGCTGCCGCTGGCTTCGTGCAGGGCGACGACAGTGGTCTGCGGGCGACCCACCCATTCGGGTTTGAGGGTACCCACCACAAAAAAGAGGGCCAGGGCCACGGTGGTGGTCTGGGCAAAAATCAGCCAGAGTCTGCGCATAGGAGAGCTCATGAATCGTGATGAACTGGTCAGTTTCCTGGATAACACCCTGGAAAGCGCCAAATTCAGTGATTATTCCCCAAACGGCCTGCAAGTGGAAGGATGCGAGCAGGTCCACAAGGTGGTGGTGGGCGTGACCGCCTGCCAGGCTCTTCTGGATGAAGCGGTACGCCGTCAGGCCCAGGCGGTGATTGTCCATCATGGCTATTTCTGGAAAGGCGAGTCCCCTCGGGTTGTGGGCTATCGACGCCAGCGTCTGGCCACCCTGATCAAGCAGGACATCAATCTGCTGGCTTACCACCTGCCTCTGGACGCCCATCCCCAGTTGGGCAACAACGCCCAGTGGGCTTTGGCCATGGGGTGGCAGGCCCAGGGACGTTTTGGTGATCAGGACATTGGTTGGTGGGGGGAGTTGCCCGGTGCCGGGCTGACCTTGAGCCAATTGGCGGAGCGCTCCCGGGAGGTTCTGGGGCGCGTACCTACGGTGGTGGGAGATGGTGCGCGCACCATCAAACGTCTGGCCTGGTGCTCCGGCGGTGCCCAAGGCTATATGGAGGCGGCTGCCGGTTTGGGCGTGGATGCCTATTTGTCCGGTGAAATTTCAGAACAGACCACCCACGTGGCCCGGGAGCATGGCATGGCCTATCTGGCCTGTGGGCACCATGCCACGGAGCGTTTTGGTCCTCGGGCGCTGGCGGCACACATTCGGGACAGCCTGGGGCTGGATTGCGAATTTGTAGACGTGGATAACCCGGCCTGAAACCGGATTTAGCTTAGGTTCACGGAGGCCAGGTAACCATCGACCTGGCCGATGAGCTGGTCCAGGGCCATGCCATTGAGCATGAAGGCGATGATGCCGCTCAATTGCCGTTCCTCCAGGATCAGGTCGATATGTAACAGCATCACCACTTCGCTGTTTTCCTGGGCGTGGGGGGTCAGAACTTCGGCAGGGTTGCCCAGGGTGTAGTTGGGCAGGGAACTGGTCAGGCGGCTGGAAAAAAGGGAGGCTACGGCACTGGTACAGGCATTGAGCAGCACATTGCCAATCTCGCTCATGGCGTCCTGTTCCAGCTCTGTCAGTTCCTGCAGGCTGAGGGCCTCGTTGAGCATGAGGCGAACTACTTCCAGAGACTGCCGTTCGGGGAAGATGAGCAGGCCCACTGCATCAAAGGAGCCGGTGAACTTCTGGCTCACGGCGCAGATGCGCTCCTCTTGTCCTCCGCTCAACTGGCGGCAGGCTTCCTGGAAGGCAACGAATTGAACCGAGAGCACGGACAGCCGGACGGCTTCCCGGACAATGGCGGAAAGGCTGGCGGCAGCCTGACCGATGCCCACATTGAAGGCTTCGATCAGGGCATCCCGTTGCAGGTCACTGAGCTTGTGCATGGGCTTATTATGACCAAGGTCCCGTTATGGAGCCAGCCCCCGATTAGCGGCTGTAATTCACAATGGCGGAGGGAATCTGATCCAGGGACATGATCTGGTCAGCCGCCTCCAGCTTGATGGCCTCCTTGGGCATACCGAATACCACGCAGCTGGCCTCATCCTGGGCGATGGTCTTGGCGCCCGCATCATGCATTTCTTTCAGGCCTCGGGCGCCGTCGTCTCCCATGCCGGTCATGATGATTCCCAGGGCGTTGGCGCCGGCGAATTTGGCCACCGAGCGGAACAACACATCCACCGAGGGTTTGTGACGGTTCACCAGGGGGCCGTCGGCCACTTCCACCACATACTGGGCCCCATTGCGCTTGAGCATCATGTGTTTGCCGCCGGGGGCGATCAGGGCACGACCGGGGATTACCCGGTCACCATTCTGGGCTTCACGAACTTCCATCTGACAGATGCTGTTGAGCCGCTGGGCAAACATGGCCGTGAACTTCTCCGGCATGTGCTGGACGATGACGATACCCAGGGTGGTGGCCGGTAATTTGGTCAGTACTGCTTCGAGGGCCTGAGTACCGCCTGTTGAAGTGCCGATGGCGACGATCTGGTCCGTGGTCCGCGCCATGGCGCTGGCTCCCGGCGCTGCAGCGGAAAGCATCACATCAGCCGAAAGCTTGGGACGATTCAGGGGCAGTCCGCCCGATGGGGCGGCCGTACTTCTGGGCATGGCCTTCAGATTGGCCCGGGCGGCAGTACGCACGGCCTGGATGATGTCATTGGAGGCATCTTCAAGAAAATTTTTCAGGCCCACCTTGGGTTTGGTGATGATGGTGACTGCGCCTGCGGAAAGAGCCTCCATGGTGGCTTGGGCCCCTTGCTCCGCCAGGGAGGAGCAGACAATGGTAGGGGTGGGGTGTTCGCTCATGATCTTGCGCAGGAAGGACAGGCCATCCATGCGAGGCATTTCGATGTCGATCACCAGCACATCAGGCCAGTGGCTTTTCATCTTGTCCATGGCG
>QKDJ01000357.1 GCA_003252145.1 Azovibrio restrictus | reverse complement strand
AGATAACGCATGGCGATATTGACCTTTTCATCCTCCGTGTAGCCGGACAGACGGATCACTTCCATCCGGTCCAGCAGGGCCGCTGGAATATTCAGGGAGTTGGCCGTAGCCACGAACATCACGTCGGAGAGGTCGAAATCCACCTCCACATAATGGTCCTGGAAGGTGTGGTTCTGTTCCGGATCCAGCACTTCCAGCAGGGCAGAAGCCGGATCACCCCGGAAGTCCTGGCCCAGCTTATCCACTTCGTCCAACAGGAACAGGGGATTGCGCACGCCGGTCTTGGACAGGCTCTGGAGAATCTTGCCGGGCATGGAGCCGATGTAGGTCCGACGGTGACCACGGATTTCGGCCTCGTCCCGCACACCACCCAAGGCCATGCGCACGAACTTGCGGTTGGTGGACTTGGCAATGGACTGCCCCAGAGAGGTCTTACCCACCCCCGGAGGCCCCACCAGACACAGGATGGGGGCCTTCACCTTGTCCACACGCTGTTGCACGGCGAGATACTCGATGATGCGTTCCTTGACCTTGTCCAGACCATAGTGGTCAGTGTCAAGAATCTTCTCGGCCGCCTTCAGGTCCTTGCTGACCCGGGTCTTTTTGCGCCAGGGCAGTCCCACCAGAGTATCGATGTAGTTGCGCACCACAGTGGCTTCAGCGGACATGGGGGACATGAGCTTGAGCTTCTTCAGCTCGCTCTGGGCCTTGGCCAGGCCTTCCTTGCTCATGCCGGCAGCCTGAATCTTCTTGTCCAGCTCTTCCAGGTCGGCACCTTCCTCGCCTTCGCCCAGTTCCTTCTGGATGGCCTTGACCTGTTCGTTCAAGTAGTACTCGCGCTGGCTCTTTTCCATCTGGCGCTTGACGCGACCACGGATGCGCTTTTCCACCTGCAGGATGTCGATTTCGGATTCCAGCTGGGACAGGAGGCGCTCAATACGCTCCCGGGAAGAGGACATCTCCAGGATTTCCTGCTTCTGTTCCAGCTTCAGGGGAAGATGGGCTGCAATGGTGTCGGCCAGGCGACCGGCTTCCTCAATCCCGGCGATGGAGGTCAGGATTTCCGGCGGAATCTTCTTGTTGAGTTTGACGTACTGATCAAACTGGGCCACTACGGCACGGCGCATGGCCTCCAGTTCGTGATCATCATCACTACCGGCCCCCAAGACCGTGGCACTGGCCACGAAATGGGTTTCCAGGGACTGCACTCCTTCTACCTGTACCCGCTGCTGGCCTTCTACCAGCACCTTGACGGTGCCGTCGGGCAGCTTGAGCATCTGCAGCACATTGGCCAGACAGCCGATCTGATACAGATCGTCGGCACCCGGCTCATCCTTGGTGGCGGACTTCTGGGCCACCAGCAGGATGGAGCGATCCCCATCCATGGCCAGTTCCAGCGCCTTGATGGACTTGGGACGGCCCACGAACAGGGGAATCACCATGTGGGGGAATACCACCACATCGCGCAGGGGGAGAAGCGGCAGCTCGACCGAATCCGGGAGCGTAACGGAGCTAGTAGACATGTGGGTGCCTTGAAAGTAAGCGTCCCCTTTTAAGTGGGGACGGAATTTCGGATTTCAAGGCAACCGGCTCAATTAGAGCCGGAAACCTTGGCTTGCTCGGTATAGATCAGCAACGGCTTGGCGTCTTCCTTCACCGTATTTTCGTCGATCACCACTTTGGAGACCTCTTCCATGCCAGGAAGTTCGTACATGGTGTCGAGCAATACGTGCTCCAGAATGGAACGCAGACCACGGGCACCGGTCTTGCGCTCCAGTGCCTTCTGGGCGATGGCTCCCAGGGCATCCGGACGGATTTCCAGTTCCACGCCTTCCATGGAGAACAGCTTCTGGTACTGCTTGACCAGGGCGTTCTTGGGTTCCACCAGGATTTCCACCAGAGCGGCTTCGTCCAGTTCCTTCAGGGTGGCGACCACGGGCAGACGGCCGATCAGTTCGGGAATCAGGCCGAACTTGATCAGATCCTCAGGCTCCACATCCCGCAGCACTTCCCCTTCGGACTTGCCCTCTTCCTTCTTCTTGACGGTGGCACCGAAACCGATGCCGCCCTTCTCGGAACGCCCCTGAATGATCTTGGAAAGGCCGTCAAAAGCCCCGCCGCAAACAAACAGGATGTTGGTGGTATCCACCTGCACAAAGTCCTGATTGGGATGCTTGCGCCCACCCTGGGGAGGAATGGAAGCAACCGTACCTTCGATCAGCTTCAAGAGCGCCTGCTGCACCCCTTCACCGGACACGTCACGGGTGATGGAGGGGTTTTCGGAACGGCGGGAAATCTTGTCGATTTCGTCGATATAGACAATGCCCTGCTGGGCCTTTTCCACATCGTAGTCGCACTTTTGCAGCAGCTTCTGAATGATGTTTTCCACGTCCTCACCCACGTAACCAGCTTCAGTGAGGGTGGTGGCATCGGCCATGACGAAGGGCACATTGAGCATGCGCGCCAGGGTCTGGGCCAGCAGGGTCTTGCCGGAGCCCGTGGGACCGACCAGCAGGATGTTGCTCTTGGCCAGTTCCACGTCATCCGTGTTCTTGCCCTTGTAGCGCAGACGCTTGTAGTGGTTGTACACCGCCACGGACAGAATGCGCTTGGCCTGACTTTGACCAATCACGTATTGATCAAGGATGCTGGAAATTTCCCGAGGCACGGGCAGGTCGGACATCTCGCCCTTGGCTTCCTCGGCAGGCAGCTCATCACGAATGATGTCATTGCACAGCTCAATACACTCATCACAGATGAAGACGGAAGGACCGGCGATGAGCTTTTTCACCTCATGCTGGCTCTTGCCGCAAAACGAGCAGTACAGCAGCTTCTCGTTACCGCCCTTTTTATCCTTGTCCGCCATTTTCTATCCTCCAGAGTGGGATGAGCTGATGCCTTAGATTGCGTCGCGACGTGCCAGAACCTTGTCGATCAGACCGTATTCCATGGCCTCGTCGGAGGACAGGAAGTTGTCCCGATCCGTATCCTTCTCGATACGCTCGATGGGCTGACCAGTGTGCTCGGACATGATCCGGTTCAGCTTTTCACGAATGGAGAGAATTTCCTTGGCGTGAATGGCGATATCGGAAGCCTGGCCCTGGAAACCGCCCAGAGGCTGGTGAATCATGACCCGGGAGTTGGGCAGGGCAAAGCGCTTGCCCTTGGCACCAGCACAGAGCAGGAAAGCACCCATGGAAGCAGCCTGCCCCATACACAGGGTGGACACGTCCGGCTTGATGAATTGCATGGTGTCGTAAATGGACATGCCTGCCGTGACAGAGCCACCCGGGGAGTTGATGTAGAAGTAGATATCCTTGTCGGGATTCTCTGCTTCCAGGAACAGCAACTGGGCCACCACCAGATTGGCGGAAGCGTCATTCACGGGGCCTACCAGAAAGACCACCCGCTCCTTCAGGAGGCGGGAATAGATGTCGTAGGCCCGCTCACCACGGCCACTTTGCTCCACCACCATGGGAACCAGCCCCAGAGCTTGGGGATCCCAGTCGCTTTTATGTTCCATATTCAACTCCATTCTTATGTGGGTTGTCAGACAGATTCTGTCGGTTTCACGACCAGCTGAATCAGGCCTTCTGGCCCATCAGCTCATCGAAAGCCACAGCCTTGTCAATCACCTGAGCCTTGGACAATACCCATTCCACCACATTGTTCTCGATGGCAATGGCTTCGACTTCAGCCAGGTTTTGAGGCTGGGAGTAATACCAGTTCACCACTTCAGCAGGGTTTTCGTAGGTCTGGGCAGCTTCTTCCACCAGAGCCTTGACCTGTTCGGGCTTGGCTTGCAGCTTCTCCGTCTTCACCACTTCAGCAAGAATCAGACCAAGAGTGACGCGGCGCTTGGCCTGGTCAGCAAACCATTCGGGCTGAACGGGGAAGTCCTTGGACTTCATGCCACGTTGTTCCATATCCTGACGGGCGTTCTGCATCAGACGCTGGACTTCCATGTCCACCAGGGACTTGGGCACGGCGATGGGGTTAGCTGCAACCAGCGCGTCCATCACCTGATCCTTGAGGCGGCCTTCCACGCGCTTCTTCACTTCGCGCTTTAGATTGCCTTCGATCTCGGCGCGCATCTTGGCGATGTCGCCATCAGCAATACCCAGGGTCTTGGCGAAATCAGCATCCACTTCCGGCAGGGTGGGGGCCATCACCTGCTTGGCGGTCACGTCGAACTGCACGGTCTGACCAGCCAGATCCTTGGCGAAATAGTCAGCGGGGAAGGTCATGTCGAAGGTCTTGGTCTCGCCAGCCTTCATGCCTTCAACAGCGGCCTCGAACTCAGGCAGCATCATGCCTTGACCCAGCACGAAGAGGTAATCATTGGCCTGACCGCCCTGGAAGGGCTCGCCATCCTTCTTACCCAGGAAATCGATGACCACACGGTCTTCCTTGGCGGCGGCACGATCAGCAGTGGCGTAACGCACCCGTTGCTTGCGCAGGATGTCCAGGGTCTTGTCCACTTCGGCATCGGTCACTTCCAGGGAGGGACGCTCCACCTGGGCTGCGGACAGATCACCGGGCACGAATTCGGGATACACCTCGAACACGGCGGTAAATTCCAGATGGGTGTTGCCTTCGCTCTTCTTGGGCTCGATGGAGGGGTAACCGGCCACACGCAGGTTCTGCTTGCCCACGGCTTCACCGAAGGATTCATTCAGGGCTTCACCCAGAGCTTCGTTGCGAGCTTCTGCACCATGTTGTTGCTTCACCATGGCAAAAGGCACCTTACCGGGGCGGAAGCCGGGCATCTTGATGTTCTTGCCCATGCGCTTCAGACGTTGATCGGTGGCGCTCTCCAGGGCCTCCAGAGAGACGGAGAGGTCGACACGACGTTCCAGGGGATTGGTGTTTTCGGTGGTGGTTTCCATGAAGTTTCCTTAGAAGCTACACATTCGGTTCCGTGTAACCGGACCGGTGATATTGAAAATCTGAAAGTCACAGGGTCATCCCCCTGTGAGGGTAATCCTGGTGCGCGAGGAGGGACTCGAACCCTCACACCTTGCGGCGCTGGAACCTAAATCCAGTGCGTCTACCAATTCCGCCACCCGCGCTGAAGCCCGCCATTCTAACCGAGAACTCCGTATACTGTCAGACCACCTATCAGCCCACCATCCACTCTGTAGATGCCGGTCGACCACTACGAAAACTTTCCTGTTGCCTCCCTGCTGGTCCCCAAACGACTGCGCCGCCCTATCGAAGCCATTTATCACTTTGCCCGGGCGGCCGACGATATTGCTGACGAAGGGGATGCCACACCGGATGAACGACTGGCCGGACTCGCTGTATTCCAGCGCGCTCTGGATGAGCTGGAAGCGGGCAAAACCCCGAACCACCCCATTTTCCAGCGACTGGCTCCGGTCATCGCCACCCACAAGCTCCCCATTCAGTTGTTCCGGGACCTGCTGGATGCTTTCGCTCAGGACGTGGTCAAGACCCGTTATGCCACCTACGAGGAATTGCTGGATTACTGCCGCCGCTCCGC
>QKDJ01000046.1 GCA_003252145.1 Azovibrio restrictus | reverse complement strand
GCCCGAAGCGATATCTTTGATTACATCGAGATGTTCTACAACCCAAAGCGCCGACACAGTCATGCCAATGACTGTTCTCCGGTAGAGTTCGAACAGCAGTATTTCAACCGGCTGCAGGGTGTCTACTAAACCCGGGGCGATTCAATCTTAAATAATATTTGATATAGATCAATCAAACGGAATATGGCCTGCTTGTGTCATGGGCTAATTACGCCCTAAGTGATACCCTTATGCGCTGATTTTTAGGGTGTTTTTCTCATGCGTTTTCCGCAAATCATTAAGGCGCTGAGCTTGGTACGGCCCCTGGGGCTTGCCGGGGCGCTATTTTCCTTGTTGGTCCTGTTTGGTTATCTGTTGAACCTTGAGGTGCTGTTTCGTCCCCTGCATGGAGGACCGGCCACTCATCCATTGAGCGCTATTGGTTTACTGGCCTTGGGGCTGGGGGCTTTCTCCTGGCATCCCCGGCGGAGTAACCGGCTCGTGTTGTCTGCAGGTTGTTTCGTGGTTCTGCTGGTGTCCTTGCGCTTGCTGGAAATCGCGACGGGTTCCGTGTTGCTCCATGGCATCACGCCTTTCAAGGAAGTGCTGGCTGAGCAGGTAGCGGCGGGGCATGGGATTTCCACCGGGACCAATACAGCCTTGATGAGCTTGTGTTTTGGTCTGGCCCTGGTTTTTATCGGTCTGAAACGCTATACCTTGACCCAGTACATGTCCTTTGTGGGCCTGGGTTTTCCTCTGATTTCGGTTACCGGTTACGCCTACGGTATCGACAAGTTCTACGGCCAGATGGCCATGAGCACTGCCGTGGGCGGTCTTATGGTGGGGACTGCCATCATGTTGAGCGGCGCCCATCGCAGCGTGCTCCGTTCTGTTCTCAGTCCCTGGGTTGGTGGCAAGGTGGCCCGGATTCAGATCATGCTCGGCTATATCGTTCCCTTCCTGGTGGGCTACTGCCTGGTCATGACGATTGCCAACAATCCTTTGCAGCAATTTGGTTTGTTCTGCGTGCTGATCAGCGCCTTCATTTCCATGTTGGTGGCTTTTACAGCGGTTCTTCAGGAAGACATTGACCATTCCCGGCGCAGTGCCGAGCGGCGGCTCATTTTGGCGGCCACCCATGATGTGCTGACCAACCTGCCTAATCGGCGCCGGTTTTATGACCACAGCCAATGGTTGCTCGAACGGGTTCGGCGCACCAAGGAAAGCCTGTCGGTGTTGATGCTTGATATTGATTTCTTCAAGCATATCAACGATACCCATGGTCACCCGGTGGGCGATGCGGTGTTGCAACAGCTGGCTCAATCGGCGCGGCACATGCTTCGCAAGCAGGACTTCATGGCCCGTTACGGCGGCGAGGAGTTCATCGTCATCATGCCGGGAACCGACCGGGAAGGTGCCAAGCTGCTGGGTGAAAAACTGCGTGCCCATGTGGCCTCCCTGGATTTTCCCAATATCGGGCAGGTCACCATTTCGGTAGGTTGTGCCGAGTATGTTCCAGAAGAGCCCATGTCTGAGCTGGTAGCCAGGGCTGATGCCGCCCTTTATCAAGCCAAGCGGCTAGGGCGAAACCGGGTGGCTGATGGGATGGAAAAAGAGGCCAGGCCTGTCTGCCTGGGGGAATATCAGGTGGCTTGAAAGCTGCTCCTCTTCATGAGTCCAAGGGGCCCCGTCAGTGGGCCAGCCAGTACAGGCAAACCGAAATGGTCACCAGAGAGCCCAAGGTAGTGAGCAACACCACCCGGGCCACCAGGGCCCCTCCCCGCTGATAGAAGCTGGCCAGCATAAAGGGGCCGGTGCCCGTGGGCAGGGCACTGAGGATGAGGGCGGAGTGGGCCCAGAGGGCGGGGAGTTCAAAGACCCGGAAGGCGAGAAAGCCGGTGATCAAAGGTTGCAGCAGCAGCTTACCCAATACCAGGCCGGTGGTGCCATCCCGCCGGCCTTCCTGTTTCTGGGCCAGGAACAGGCCCAGGGAAACCAGGGCGCAGGGCGTGGCGGCCATGCCCAGCAGGTTGAGAAATTGCAGGGGCGCGGCAGGCAAGCTCAGGCCCGTAACAGCCCAGCAGCCCCCCAGGATAGGCGACACCAGCAAAGGATTCTTGGCCAGGGATTTGCCCACTTTGACTATGGCCCGCAGGGGGTGCTTCTCCGTCTGCAGGCTCACTTCCACTAAAACGATACCCACGGCAAAGAGCACGCAGGCCACGATCAGGGTGGCCACGATGGCGGGCAGCAGGCCGTCTTCACCCAGCACCAGCAGGCACAAGGGAATGCCGAGAAAGCCCGTGTTGGCGTAGGCGGCGCTGAGGCCGTCGATGGCCGCATCAGCCAGATGCCGGGACTGGCGCATGCGCTGGAAAACCGTGATGGCAAAGACCACGGCGCAGCCAGCCCCCACGGAGGCGATGAAGCCCGGTTGCCAGATCTGCACCCAGGTGGCGGTGGCCGTGACCTTGAAGAGCAGGGCTGGCAGGGCTAGCCATACCACGAAGCGGTTGAGTTCTGCCGAGGCCGTTTCTCCCAGGCAGCCCGTGCGGCGACAGATGAAACCGGCCAGGATGAGCCCGAATACGGGCAAAACCACATTGAGGATGGAAGACATAAAAACCCCGGGCAAGGCGTGGAAGCAATGCTTGAGCTTAGGTTTTCCTATTCATGCGGTCCAATGCTATAACTGTGCGGTATTGATACGAGTAAAGTATTAATCGAGGTATTAATGACCATGGACCTGCGCCAGCTACGCTACTTCGTTGTACTAGGGGAAACCCTGCACTTTGGCCGGGCGGCGGATCGCCTGCATATTTCCCAACCGCCCCTGAGCCGCCAGATTGCCGCCCTGGAAGAAGAGTTGGGAGTGCTGCTCCTGAAGCGCACTTCCCGACAGGTGGAACTGACGGAGGCAGGTCAGCATTTCCACGCTCAGGCCCAGCGCCTGCTGGAAAGTCTGGAAGGGGCGGTGCGCAGCACCCGGGCCATGGCCAGCGGCGAGCAGGGCGCGTTACGGGTGGGTTTCACCATGAGCGCGGCCTGGAGCATCCTGCCTCGGCTCATCAAAGCCTACAGCCAGGCCTACCCGGCGGTGGAGGTGCAATTGAGCGAAGTATTTCCCCGGGAACTGAATGACGCCCTGATGGCGGACAAGGTGGATGTGGGCATCGCCTTTCCCTGGCAGCGGCCCCCGGGCCTGGAATACGAGGCCCTTTATACGGAGCCCTTGTGTGCCGTGTTGCCTGCCGGGCATCCCTTGGTCAGCAAGGCCGACCTGGCCGTGGCCGATCTGGCGGAAGAGCCCTTCATCACCTTTCCCATGACTACCGCACCGGCCCTCCATGAAATGGTGATGGGCTGTTGCCGGGAGCAGGGTTTTGAGCCCCGTATCCGCCTGGAAACCCATCTCCAGCAGACCATCGTCAATCTGGTGGCGGAAGGGCTGGGGGTTTCGTTGGTGCCTCAGTCGTTAGGACGTATGGAACTACCCGGAGCCGTATTCCGCCCCGTGGCCGGCGCCCGACAGGTGGAGCAGGGCATGATCTGGTCAGCACACAATGAGAATCCCTGCCTGGCGGGGTTCTTGGAGACAGCTAGGGGATTGGCCCGAGGGGCGGGTTTCAGGGAATGATGCCCTTGGCTCGCAGGGCTTCCAGGGTGATTTGCCGTCGCAGGGATAGGTCGGCGGCGCTACGCATTTCCACCAGGGTGGCAAAAAGCCAGACGCCCTTGGGGGTCTCCACGTAGCCCACGTACCAGCCCGCCTGGGGTGTGGTGCGGGCAGCCCAGCCGGTCTTGGCATAGAGTCGGTAGGCCCGGGTGTCGTCCTGCAGCATCATGGCGCGCAGGGCATCCTGACTCTGGCTTGAATAGGGCAGTTGGCGGCGGTGCAGGCGGGTAAGGAAATCCACCTGTTCCAGCGGCGTGATCTGCAGATCCCCCTGGAGCCAGAAGGCGGTGGTGTCAAAGACTTGGTGCAGATGGCCGTAGGCGGCATCACGCAGGTGCTGCCGGTATTTCACCGGGCCAATGCGGCGCGCCAGTTCCTGGTAGCACCAGACGCAGGAGGCCCGAAAGGCCTGGGCCAGGGTCTGGTCCCGGTTCCAGTCGGGGATTTCGTATTGGGTGCCATCCCAATGGAACATGCCTTCCGGACCCGCAATGGCGCCCTCGTCCAGGGCGATGAGGGTATTGAGTATCTTGAAGGTGGAGGCGGGGGCGTACAAGGTTTTAGCCCGCTGGTCATCGTGAATGTAGTGCTGCTGGCCGTCCAGGCTGGCCAGCACCAAGCTACCTTCAATTCCCCGGTTTTGGAACAGTGGGTCCAGGTCCTTGTCTTGGGCACGCACGGGAAGCCCAAGCCCCAAGGTCAGCAGGGCCAGCAAGGCCAGCAACAATCTGAGGGGCAGGGGCTGCATGGGAGGCTCAGCCTTCCTGAGGGTCAGCAGTCAGGGGATTGAAGCGCTGGGTGGCCGGGTCCAGCACATCCACGTGGCCGTTTTCGATGTCGTACACCCAGCCGTGCAGCTTCAGGCGGCCTTGGGAAAGGGCCAGGGCTACGGCGGGATGGGTGCGGATGTTGGCCAGTTGGGCGATCACGTTCTCCCGCACCATGGCATCGGCCTTTTCCTTGGGGTTGGCGAATTCCCGGGCTTCGATGATGGCCTTGGCTGAATCGGCGTAGCGCAGCCAGTGGCCCACGGCGGGCAGGTGATCCAGACATTGGCAATTGGAAATGGCGGCCATGGCGCCACAGTTGGAGTGGCCGCAAATCACGATGTCGGTGACCTTCAAGACGGCCACGGCGTATTCCACGGTGGCGGAAACCCCGCCAGGTTCCGGGCCGTAGGAGGGCACGATGTTGCCCGCGTTGCGGATCACGAACAGGTCGCCCGGGTCCTGCTGGGTGAGCAGTTCCGGCACCACACGGCTGTCGGAGCAGGTGACGAACAGCACCTTGGGGCTTTGCTGCTGGGCCAGTTGCTTGAACAGCTCGCTGTGCTGGGGGAAGACTTCGGTCTGGAATTTCAGAAAACCTTCGATGATCTTTTGCATGGGGACCTCAAATGCGGTGGATCGGATCGGGGGCTGGCGGGTATTCCGGTTGCCACCCGGCTCTGGCTGCGGCGGAGCTTAACAGGGGCCGACGCAGCAATCTGTGGTGCTCTGTAACGAGCGCCCGGGCTTTGATGGCGCCGGGCGCTTGGGGTTCCTGAAGCCTCGGTGGCTTAAACGGCCAGGTCCGGCTGGGCCAGACCCACCACCTGGCCGATGACGATCAGGGCCGGGGGTTTCACTTCATGGTCATGGGCGGTCTGGGGCAGGCCCGCCAGGGTACTCAGGAAAATCTTCTGGCCGGGCCAGGTGGCCTTGTAGATCAGGGCGGCGGGGGTGTCGCCCGCCAACCCGGCAGCCTGGAGTTCCCGGGCGATGGTGTCCACCCCCGTGATCCCCATGTAGATGGCGATTGTCTGGTTGGGCTGGGCCAGGGCCTGCCAGTTCAGGTCCACGCTGTGGTCCTT
>QKDJ01000254.1 GCA_003252145.1 Azovibrio restrictus | reverse complement strand
ATGGCTAAGGAAAAATTTGAGCGTAGCAAGCCGCACGTAAACGTAGGTACGATTGGTCACGTTGACCATGGTAAGACCACTTTGACGGCTGCGATCACCACTGTTCTGTCCCGTAAGTTTGGCGGTGAAGCCAAGGCTTATGACCAGATTGACGCTGCGCCCGAAGAAAAGGCTCGCGGTATCACCATCAACACCGCTCACGTTGAATACGAAACCGAATCCCGTCACTACGCCCACGTGGACTGCCCGGGCCACGCTGACTACGTGAAGAACATGATTACTGGTGCTGCCCAGATGGACGGCGCCATTCTGGTGTGTTCCGCCGCTGACGGCCCCATGCCCCAGACTCGCGAGCACATCCTGCTGTCCCGTCAGGTGGGTGTGCCCTACATCATCGTGTTCCTGAACAAGGCCGACATGGTTGATGACGAAGAGCTGCTGGAACTGGTCGAAATGGAAGTGCGCGAGCTGCTGTCCAAGTACGACTTCCCTGGCGATGACATCCCCATCATCAAGGGCTCCGCTCTGAAGGCTCTGGAAGGCGATCAGTCCCCCATCGGCGAACCCGCCATTCTGGAACTGGCTGCTGCTCTGGATTCCTACATCCCCACCCCTGAGCGCGCCATCGATCAGCCCTTCCTGATGCCCATCGAAGACGTGTTCTCCATCTCTGGTCGCGGTACCGTGGTGACCGGCCGTGTTGAGCGTGGCATCGTCAAGGTCGGTGAAGAAATCGAAATCGTGGGTATCAAGCCCACCACCAAGACCACCTGTACCGGTGTGGAAATGTTCCGCAAGCTGCTGGATCAAGGTCAAGCTGGCGACAACATCGGCGCCCTGCTGCGTGGTACCAAGCGTGAAGACGTGGAACGTGGTCAAGTGCTGTGCAAGCCCGGTTCCATCACCCCCCACACCCACTTCACCGGTGAAATCTACGTGCTGTCCAAGGACGAAGGTGGTCGTCACACCCCATTCTTCGCCAACTACCGTCCTCAGTTCTACTTCCGTACGACTGACGTGACCGGTGCCATTACTCTGCCCGAAGGCACTGAAATGGTGATGCCTGGTGACAACGTGTCCATCACCGTGAAGCTGATCTGCCCGATCGCCATGGAAGAAGGTCTGCGCTTCGCCATCCGTGAAGGTGGTCGTACCGTTGGTGCTGGCGTCGTCGCCAAAATCATCGAGTAAGACGATCGACTTCTTGGGAATTTCGCTCTTTTGAAAAACCGGGGCGGACAAGGTCCGCCCCACTGCTCTTTGGAACCATCATGCAAAGCCAAAAAATCCGCATCCGTCTGAAGGCCTTCGATTACAAGCTGATCGATCAGTCCGCCCAGGAAATCGTTGAAACCGCCAAGCGTACCGGTGCTGTGGTTCGTGGCCCCGTGCCCCTGCCCACCCGCAAGCAGCGTTTCGACATCCTGCGTTCTCCTCACGTGAACAAGGCTTCTCGTGACCAGTTCGAAATCCGTACCCATCAACGTCTGATGGACATCGTGGATCCTACCGACAAGACGGTGGATGCCCTGATGAAGCTGGATCTTCCCGCTGGCGTGGATGTAGAAATCAAGTTGCAGTAAGTATTTAGTTGCGGTTATAATCCGCAGCTTTTCGGGGGTGGCGTCATGGCCGCCCAATTTTGCTTGTCCATCCGCCAGCCAACCGTAGCTGGCGATGAGGAGAATAACCATGAGTCTAGGCCTTGTTGGTCGCAAGGTGGGCATGACTCGCATCTTTGCCGAGGATGGTGCATCCATTCCCGTCACGGTGCTTGATGTGTCCAACAATCGTGTGACCCAAGTCAAAACGCCGGAAACCGACGGCTATGCAGCCGTGCAGGTGACCTTTGGCAAGCGCCGCGCCTCCCGTGTGATCAAGCCTCTGGCTGGTCATGCTGCGAAGGCTGGTGTTGAAGCTGGTCATGTGCTGAAGGAATTCCGTGTTGAGCCCGATCAACTGGCAGGTTTCAAGCCTGGTGATCAAGTGGCTGTCACTATTTTCGCTGAAGGTCAAAAGGTTGACGTTACCGGTACTTCCATCGGTAAGGGCTTCCAAGGCGGTATCAAGCGCCATAACTTCAGTTCCAACCGTGCTACCCACGGTAACTCCATTTCTCACAACGCACCCGGCTCCATTGGTATGGCCCAGGATCCCGGTCGTGTGTTCCCTGGTAAGCGCATGGCTGGTCACCTGGGTGATGCTGCCTGTACGCAACAGGGTCTCACTGTTGTCCGTGTGGACGCCGAGCGCCAACTGCTGTTGGTGAAGGGTGCTGTGCCGGGCGCCAAGGGTGCTGACGTTGTCGTCCGCCCCACGGTGAAGGCTTAAGGAGTCAGCATGGAACTGAAGGTTATTAATGATCAAGGTCAAGAGACTGCCAAGCTGCAGGCCTCTGACGTGCTTTTCGCGCGTGACTACAACGAAGCGCTGATTCACCAGGTGGTTGTGGCTTATCAGGCCAACGCCCGTGCCGGTGATCGTAAGCAAAAGAATCGCTCCGAAGTGGCTCACACCACCCACAAGCCCTGGCGTCAGAAGGGTACTGGCCGCGCTCGTGCCGGTATGTCTTCTTCCACCATTTGGCGTGGGGGCGGTCGCGCTTTCCCCAATACGCCCGAAGAGAATTTTTCTCAGAAGGTTAACAAGAAGATGTTCCGCGCTGGCGTGGCATCTATCCTGTCCGAGCTGGTTCGTCAGGATCGTCTGCTGGTTGTGGACTCCCTGGCTGTGGATGCTCCCAAGACCAAGCTCTTTGCACAAAAGCTGAAGGGTATGGGTCTGGAAGATCGTCTGCTGGTGATCACTGACCAGCTGGATGAGAATCTGTATCTCTCTTCCCGTAACCTGCCCAATGTGCTGGTTCTGGAAGCCCAGGAAGCTGATCCTGTTTCTCTGGTTCGCTTCCCTCGCGTTCTTGTGACCAAGAGTGCTGTGGCCAAATTTGAGGAGATGTGGGGATGAACCAGGAACGTCTGCTGCAGGTGCTGCTGGCACCTCAAATCTCCGAAAAGGCTACCTACGTTGCTGACAAGTACGAACAGGTGATCTTTCGCGTTGCCTCCGACGCTACCAAGCCTGAAATCAAGGCGGCTGTTGAGCTGCTGTTCAAGGTTCAGGTTGAGTCCGTGCAGGTGATGAATGTCAAGGGTAAGGTCAAGCGCTTCCGCCAGACCTTGGGTCGTCGTAAGGGCTGGAAAAAGGCCTTTGTGTCCCTGAAGCCCGGTCAGGAAATCAACTTTGTGGAAGGAGGGAACGCATAATGGCCCTCGTCAAAGTCAAGCCGACTTCCCCCGGCCGCCGTGCCGTGGTCAAGGTGGTTCCCGAGAACCTGCACAAGGGCAAGCCCTTTGCTGGTCTGCTGGAGAGCCAAAGCAAGAACGCCGGTCGTAACAACAACGGTCGTGTGACTGTGCGCCACCAAGGTGGTGGCCACAAGCAGCACTATCGTGTGATCGATTTCAAGCGCAACAAGGACGGTATTCCCGCCAAGGTTGAGCGTATTGAATACGATCCCAATCGTTCCGCCCATATCGCACTGCTGTGCTACGTGGATGGTGAGCGTCGTTACATCATCGCTACCAAGGGTATGGTTGTTGGTCAGCAGATCATGAGCGGCTCCGAGGCTCCTATCAAGCCCGGTAACGCCCTGCCGATCCGCAACATCCCTGTCGGTACCACCATCCACTGTGTGGAAATGCTACCTGGCAAGGGTGCTCAAATGGCTCGTGCTGCCGGTACTTCCGTTCAGTTGCTGGCTCGTGAAGGTACTTACGCTCAGATCCGTCTGCGCTCTGGCGAAATCCGTCGGGTGCATGTGGAGTGCCGCGCTACCGTTGGCGAAGTGGGCAACGAAGAAAACAGCCTGCGCAAGATCGGTAAGGCCGGTGCAAATCGCTGGCGTGGTATTCGTCCGACCGTTCGTGGTACTGCCATGAACCCCATCGACCACCCCCATGGTGGTGGTGAGGGCAAGACTGGTGAAGGCCGTGTGCCCGTCAGTCCTTGGGGTCAGCCTGCCAAGGGTTACCGTACCCGTAGCAATAAGCGCACGAACAGCATGATCGTGCAGCGTCGTCATAAGCGTTAAGGGGTAAAGATATGGGACGTTCTGTAAAAAAGGGCCCGTTCGTCGATGCCCACTTGCTTAAGAAAGTTGACGCTGTCCGTGCCAACAACGACAAGCGCCCGATCAAGACTTGGTCGCGTCGCTCCACCGTATTGCCCGATTTCGTTGGTCTGACCATCGCGGTGCATAACGGCAAGCAGCATATTCCGGTCTACGTGACCGAGAATATGGTCGGTCACAAGCTGGGCGAATTCTCCCTGACCCGTACTTTCAAGGGTCATACCGCCGGCAAAAAGGCGAAGAAATAAGGAGGCCACATGGAAACTACTGCAACTCTGCGTGGCGTTCGCCTCTCTGCCCAAAAGGGCCGCCTGGTGGCTGATCTGGTTCGGGGCAAGTCGATTGGCAACGCGCTGAATATTCTGACCTTCTCCCCCAAAAAGGGTGCTGGCATCATCAAGAAGGTGCTGCTGTCTGCTGTGGCTAACGCCGAGCATAACGACGGTGCTGATATTGATGAGCTGAAGGTTAAGACCATCTATGTCGAAAAGGGCATGATGCTGAAGCGTTTTACTGCTCGCGCCAAAGGCCGTGGCAACCGGATCGTCAAGCCGACCTGCCACATTTATGTGACCGTCGGGAACTGAGGATAAGTCATGGGACAGAAAATTCATCCGACAGGCTTCCGCCTTTGCGTCACCCGTGACTGGGATTCCCGTTGGTTCGCCAACTCCAAGGATTTCCCGGGCATGCTGGCCCAGGACGTAATGGTTCGTGAATACCTGAGCAACAAACTGAAGCACGCCTCCGTAGGTCGTGTGCTGATTGAGCGTCCTGCCAAGAACGCCCGTATTACCGTGTTCTCCGCCCGTCCGGGTGTGGTTATCGGCAAGAAGGGTGAGGACATCGAGGTGCTGCGTACTGACCTCCAGCGCATCATGGGCGTGCCCGTGCATGTGTCCATCGAGGAAATCCGCAAGCCCGAGATCAATGCTCAACTGATCGCCGACTCCATCGCTCAACAGCTGGAAAAGCGCATCATGTTCCGTCGTGCCATGAAGCGTGCCATGCAGAACGCCATGCGTCTGGGTGCTCAGGGCATCAAGATCATGAGCTCCGGCCGCCTGAACGGTGCTGAAATCGCTCGTACCGAGTGGTATCGCGAAGGTCGTGTGCCTCTGCACACCCTGCGTGCCGATATCGACTACGCCACCTCTACCGCCGAAACCACCTACGGTGCCATCGGTATCAAGGTCTGGGTGTACAAGGGCGATATGCTGGCTCGTGGCGAACAGCCTGAAGTCGAGGCTCCTGCCGATGACCGTCGCGCCCGTCGCGCCCGTCCTGAAGGCGACAAGCCCCGCACTCCTCGCGGCGACAAGAAGCCCGAGGGTGATGCCAAGGCTCCCGCCAAGCGAGTAAGAAAGGCAGGTGCTTAAATGCTGCAACCTAATCGTCGCAAGTATCGTAAGGAACACAAGGGCCGCAACGAAGGCCTGGCTACCCGTGGTGCCAAGGTGTCCTTCGGTGAGTGGGGTCTGAAGGCTACGAGTCGTGGCCGTCTGACCGCACGTCAAATCGAAGCCGCCCGTCGTGCCATGACCCGCCACATCAAGCGGGGTGGTCGTATCTGGATCCGCGTGTTCCCTGACAAGCCCATTTCCAAGAAGCCCGCTGAAGTCCGGATGGGTAACGGTAAGGGTAACCCCGAGTACTGGGTCGCTGAAATTCAGCCCGGTAAGGTTCTGTATGAAATGGATGGTGTGAGTGAAGAGCTGGCCCGCGAGGCCTTCCGCCTGGCTGCTGCCAAGCTGCCCTTCGCGACCACCTTCGTGACTCGACACGTGGTGTGATCATGAAAGCGATCGAACTTAGAAAGAAGAGCGTGGAAGAGCTCAATGCCGAACTGCTGGACCTGTTGAAGGCCCAGTTCAGTCTGCGTATGCAAGCCGCCACGCAACAGCTGGCTAATACCAGTCAAATTGGCAAGGTGCGTCGCGACATCGCTCGTGTGCGTACGCTGATTCGTGAAAAGGCGGTGCAACAATGAGCGAGACGACTACCAATACGCGTAAGCTGATTGGCCGTATTGTCAGCGACAAAATGGACAAGACCGTGACGGTTCTGGTCGAACGTCGGGTAAAGCACCCGATCTACGGCAAGATCATCACCAAGTCCAAGAAGTACCATGCGCACGATGAAGGTAACGAAATGGGTGAAGGTGACCTGGTGGAAATCGAGGAAACCCGTCCCATCTCTCGTTCCAAGACCTGGCGTGTGACCCGTCTGCTTGAAAAGGCAGTTGTGGTTTAAGTCCGAAAGGGCTTGCAAGACGACAAAGAGGCCGGTATAATCCGGCTTCTTTGTTTCCCGTGGCCCTTCCCGGGGTTGCGGATCAAGTTAAATTTCTCCCTCACGGGTTCCAAGACTGTCCGCCGCCTGGCGGGATAAGTTGGAGTTAAAAATGATTCAGATGCAAACGGTTCTGGATGTGGCCGATAACACCGGCGCACGTTCAGTAATGTGTATCAAGGTGCTGGGTGGCTCCAAGCGCCGCTACGCGGGCATTGGTGATGTCATCAAGGTCAGCATCAAGGATGCGGCGCCTCGTGGTCGTGTCAAAAAGGGTGATGTGTATAACGCCGTGGTGGTTCGTACCGCCAAGGGTGTGCGTCGTCCTGACGGCTCCGTGGTCAAGTTCGACAACAATGCTGCGGTTTTGCTGAATGCAAAGCTGGAGCCTATCGGCACCCGTATCTTCGGGCCCGTTACCCGCGAACTGCGGACGGAGCGCTACATGAAGATCGTTTCCCTGGCGCCGGAAGTGCTTTAAGGAGCCGAAATGGAAAAGATTCGTAAAGGTGACGAGGTGATCGTCATTACTGGCAAGGATAAGGGCAAGCGTGGCACCGTGGTGCTGCGTGTGGATGCCGAGCATGTGGTGGTTGAGGGTATCAATCGCGCTAAGAAGCACGTGCGTCCTAATCCCATGAAGGGTGTGGCCGGCGGTATCGTCGATAAGGATATGCCCATCCACGTTTCCAACGTGGCCCTGTTCAATCCTGCCACTTCCAAGGCTGATCGTGTTGGCATCAAGGTGCTGGAAGACGGTCGCAAGGTTCGCGTGTTCAAGTCGAACGGCGAACTGGTGAACGCGTAAGGAAACGACATGGCTCGCTTGTTTGATATTTACAAGAATGATGTAGCTCCTGGACTGTCCAAGCAGTTCGGCTACAAGTCCCCCATGGAAGTGCCCCGCATTACCAAGATCACCCTGAACATGGGTGTTGGTGAAGCTGTGGCCGACAAGAAAGTGCTTGAGCACGCTGTGGGCGATATGCAGAAGATCGCTGGTCAAAAGCCCGTGGTAACCAAGGCTCGTAAGTCTATCGCTGGTTTTAAGATTCGCGATGGCTACCCCATTGGTTGCATGGTGACCCTGCGCGGTCCCCGTATGTATGAGTTCCTGGATCGTCTGGTGACCGTTGCTCTGCCCCGCGTGCGTGACTTCCGCGGTATTGCTAGCAAGGGTTTTGATGGTCAAGGCAACTACAACATGGGTGTGAAAGAGCAGATCATTTTCCCCGAAATTGAGTACGACAAGGTCGATGCTCTGCGGGGTATGAACATCAGCATCACCACCACCGCCAAGACCGACGAGGAGTGCAAGGCCCTTCTCGGCGCGTTCAAGTTCCCTTTCAAGAGTTGAGGCAGACATGGCGAAACTTGCCCTGATTAACCGCGAAGAAAAGCGCCGCGCTCTGGTGGCTCAATACGCGAAGAAGCGCGAAGCGCTGATGGCTGTCATCAATGATGTCAGTCTGTCCGACGCAGAGCGTTATGAAGCTCGCCTGAAGTTGCAGCAGCTTCCCCGGAATGCCAGCCCCTCCCGGCTGCGCAACCGTTGTCAGCTCACGGGTCGTCCCCGTGGTGTGTTCCGCAAGTTCGGTATGTGCCGTAACAAGATTCGCGAACTGGCCTTTGATGGTCAGATCCCGGGTGTTGTTAAGGCCAGCTGGTAAGCTCAGGAGGATAGAAACATGGCTATGAGCGATCCCATCGCGGACATGCTGACCCGCATTCGTAACGCCCAGATGGCTGAAAAGGCCGCTGTCTCCATGCCCGCATCCAAGCTGAAGGCTGCTATTGCAGCCGTGCTGAAGGATGAAGGTTACGTGGAAGACTTTGCTGTCAAGCAAGCTGCCGGTAACAAGGCCACTCTGGAAATCGCCCTGAAGTATTACTCCGGTCGTCCGGTTATCGAGCGCATCGAACGCGTCTCCAAGCCCGGCCTGCGTATCTACAAGGGTTCCGAGGATATCCCCCGTGTCATGAACGGTCTGGGTATCGCCATTGTCTCCACCCCCCAGGGTGTGATGACTGACCGCAAGGCACGCGCCAACAAGGTTGGTGGCGAAGTGCTGTGCATCGTGGCGTAAGGGAGGAAACATGTCCCGCGTAGGTAAGAATCCAATCGTCCTGCCCGCCGGCGTTGAAGTCAGCGTTGGTGCCCAGGATATTACCGTCAAGGGCCCCCTGGGTACCCTGAAGGCAGCTGCCCATCCTGCTGTTGAAGTTAAGGTGGAAGGTCAAGCCGTTCAGTGCTCCCGTGTGGCCGGTGTTGAAAATGCATCCGCCATGTGGGGCACCATGCGTGCCAACCTGAACAACATGGTGAACGGCGTTTCCAAGGGCTTCGAAAAGAAGCTCACTCTGGTGGGTGTGGGTTACCGCGCTCAGGTCCAGGGCGATGCCGTCAATCTGACCCTCGGTTTCTCTCATCCCGTGGTGCACAAGCTGCCCGCTGGTGTGAAGGCTGAAACGCCTTCCCAGACCGAGATCATCATCAAGGGTGTGGACAAGCAGGCTGTCGGCCAAGTGGCCGCTGACATCCGCGCTTACCGCTCTCCCGAGCCTTACAAGGGCAAGGGTGTGCGTTATGCGGATGAGGTCGTTGTCCTCAAGGAAACCAAGAAGAAGTAAGGGTGGCATATGCTTAACAAGAAACAAGCGCGTCTGCGCCGCGCCCGCAAATCCCGGGCCAAAATCGCCGAGCTCAAGGCTGTGCGCTTGTGCGTTAACCGCACGAACTGCCACATTTATGCTCAGATCATCAGCGCCTGCGGTAGCAAGGTTCTGGCCGCTGCTTCCACTCTGGAAGCAGATGTGCGTAAGGATCTTTCCAATGGCGGTAACAAGGCTGCTGCCACTGCGGTTGGCAAGCTGATCGCTGAACGGGCCAAGGCTGCCGGTGTTGAAGCCGTCGCTTTTGATCGTTCCGGCTTCCAGTACCACGGTCGCGTGCAAGCGCTGGCCGAGGCCGCCCGTGAAAACGGTCTGAAGTTCTGATCACGGGCTAAAGGACGAGGTTAAAGAAATGGCTAAACCCGAAAGAAACAAGAAGCCTCAACAGGCTGAAGAGCGCGATGACGGCATGCGCGAGAAGATGGTTTCCATCAATCGCGTCACCAAGGTGGTGAAGGGCGGTCGTATTCTCGGTTTCGCTGCACTGACCGTGGTTGGTGATGGTGATGGCGCTGTAGGTATGGGCAAGGGCAAGTCCCGCGAAGTGCCCGTGGCCGTGCAAAAGGCGATGGAAGAAGCCCGTCGCAAGATGTTCAAGGTCAGCCTGAAGTCCGGCACCTTGCACCATACCGTCGTCGGTAAGCACGGCGCAACCGAAGTCATGATCCAGCCCGCTCCTGATGGTACCGGGATCATCGCTGGCGGCGCTATGCGTGCCGTCTTCGAAGTGATCGGCATCACCAACGTGGTGGCTAAGGCTCATGGCTCCACCAATCCCTACAACATCGTTCGCGCTACGCTGAACGGCCTCTCCCGCATGAGCACTCCTGCTGAGATCGCCGCCAAGCGGGGCAAGAGCGTCGAAGATATTCTGGGGTAAGACATGTCCGAGAAAACTGTGAAGGTGACGCTCGTCAAGAGCCTCATCGGTACCAAGCAGTCTCACCGCGCCACCGTGCGTGGCCTGGGTCTGCGTAAGCTCAACTCCACGGTGGAGCTGGTGGATACGCCCGCAGTGCGCGGCATGATCCACAAGGTCGCCTATCTGCTGAAGTGTGAGGGCTAAGATGCGTCTGAACTCTATTAAGCCCGGTGAGGGTGCCAAGCACGCGTCCAAGCGCGTTGGTCGTGGTATCGGTTCTGGTCTGGGTAAGACCAGTGGTCGTGGCCACAAGGGTCAGAAGTCCCGTTCCGGTGGCTTCCACAAGGTTGGTTTCGAAGGCGGTCAGATGCCCATCTACCGTCGTCTGCCCAAGCGTGGTTTCGTCTCCCTGACCAATCACCGCAATGTGGAAGTTCGTCTGAACGAACTGAACGCCTTGCCCGTGGATGATGTGGATCTGCTGGTTCTGAAGCAATCTGGCCTGATCTCTGGTGACGCTCTGTCCGCCAAGGTGATCCTGTCCGGCGAACTCAGCCGCAAGGTGAACCTGAAAGGCGTTGGCGCTACCAAGGGTGCCAAGGCTGCTATCGAAGCTGCTGGTGGCAGCGTGGCTGACGCCTGATTCATTAGTGAAGGAATAGATTTTGGCAGCGAATCCCGGCATGGTCAGTGGTGGTAAGTTCGGCGACCTGAAGCGTCGCCTGATGTTCCTCCTGGGCGCTTTGGTGGTTTACCGCATTGGTGCCCATATCCCGGTTCCCGGGATCGACCCTGCCGTGCTGTCCGATCTGTTCAAGTCGCAACAGGGCGGCATCCTGGGCATGTTCAACATGTTCTCCGGTGGTGCCCTGTCGCGCTTCACGATTTTTGCCCTGGGCATCATGCCCTACATCTCTGCATCCATCATCATGCAGCTGATGACCGTCGCCATTCCCCAGTTGGAAGCCTTGAAAAAGGAAGGGGAAGCTGGAAGACGCAAGATTACGCAATACACCCGTTATGGCACGGTTGCCCTGTCCTTTTTCCAAGGCCTGGGGATCGCCATCGCATTGGAAGCCCAACAAGGTCTTGTACATCAACCCGGCTTCCTGTTCCGCCTGACCACTGTGATTACCCTGATGACCGGCACCATGTTCCTCATGTGGCTGGGCGAACAGATTACCGAGCGTGGTCTGGGTAACGGTATTTCCATCATTATTTTCGCTGGTATTGCTGCAGGTTTGCCCAATGCAATCGGCGGTTTGTTTGAACTGGTTCGCACCGGTGCCATGCACCCCCTGGTGGCGATCATTATTTGCCTGCTGGTTGTTGCCGTTACCGCTTTCGTGGTGTTTGTGGAGCGGGGGCAACGCAAGATTTTGGTCAATTATGCCAAGCGTCAGGTGGGTAACAAGATTTACGGTGGTCAGTCTTCCCACCTGCCCCTGAAGCTCAACATGGCCGGCGTGATCCCTCCGATCTTCGCCTCCAGCATCATCCTTTTCCCGGCTACTGCAGCGAACTGGTTTGGTTCTTCCCAGTCCATGCTGTGGCTCAAGGATGTGGCGGCCGCCCTGTCTCCCGGTCAGCCGATTTATGTGCTGCTGTATTCCGCCGCCATCCTGTTTTTCTGCTTCTTCTATACGGCTCTGGTCTTCAACTCCAAGGAGACTGCCGACAACCTGAAGAAGAGCGGAGCCTTTATTCCCGGCATCCGTCCTGGTGAGCAAACTGCCCGCCACATCGACAAGATTCTCATGCGTCTGACGTTGGTTGGCGCCTTGTACATCACCTTGGTGTGCCTGCTGCCCGAATTCATGATTCTTGAATGGAATGTGCCCTTCTACTTCGGTGGCACCTCCTTGCTGATTATTGTTGTGGTTACCATGGACTTCATGGCCCAGGTGCAGGCTTACGTGATGTCGCACCAATATGAAAGCCTGCTGAAAAAAGCGAATTTCAAGGGTTCTGCCCTGATCAAGTAAGCGTAAATGGCGAAAGAAGATTTCATTGAAATGCAGGGTGAGGTTGTGGAAAACCTCCCCAATGCGACCTTCAAGGTCAGGCTGGAAAACGGGCACATTGTGCACGCATTCATCTCCGGCAAGATGCGTATGCACTACATCCGTATTCTTCCCGGCGACAAGGTGACGGTTCAGCTGACACCTTACGATTTAACCAAGGCCCGGATCGTTTTCCGGACCAAGTAAAAATTCTCTACGCGTAACCCCAGGATCCAAGGAAGTCGGCTGCTTCCAAGGTTCCTAACTGAGGAGTTGTAAAAATGAAAGTGTTGCCTTCGGTGAAGCGCATTTGCCGTAATTGCAAGGTGATCCGCCGCAAGGGCGTGGTGCGCATTATCTGTAAGGATCCGCGCCACAAGCAGCGGCAGGGCTGATTGGCTCTGTTCGGATTTTTTATTTAATTTTGGCATCGTTGGGGTGAATCAATGGCCCGTATTGCAGGGGTAAATATTCCGAACCATCAGCACGCAGAAATTGCGCTGACCGCCATTTTTGGCATTGGTCGTTCTCGCGCACAAAAGATCTGCGACGCTGTTGGTGTTGTCCGTTCCACCAAGATCAAGGACGTGTCTGACGCTGACATGGAAAAGCTGCGTGACGAAGTAGGTAAGTACACCGTTGAAGGTGACCTGCGTCGCGAAGTGACCATGTGCATCAAGCGTTTGATGGACCTGGGTTGTTACCGTGGTCTGCGTCACCGCAAGGGCTTGCCTTGCCGTGGTCAGCGTACCCGTACCAATGCTCGTACTCGTAAGGGTCCGCGCAAGGCCATCGCCGGCAAGAAGAAGTGATAGGAACTGATCATGGCTAAGACCAACCAAAAAGTTCGCAAGAAGGTAAAGAAGAATGTGGCCGAGGGTATCGCCCACATCCACGCTTCCTTCAATAACACCATCATTACCATCACCGACCGTCAAGGTAACGCCCTGTCCTGGGCTACCTCCGGTGGCGCTGGTTTCCGGGGTTCCCGTAAGTCCACTCCCTTTGCTGCCCAGGTTGCTGCTGAAGCTGCCGGCAAGGCCGCTCAGGAATGTGGCGTGAAGAACCTGGAAGTTCGTATCAAGGGTCCCGGCCCCGGTCGTGAATCCTCTGTCCGCGCTCTGAATGCGCTGGGCATGAAGATCACCGCCATCACCGACGTGACCCCCGTGCCGCACAACGGCTGTCGTCCGCCGAAAAAGCGCCGTATTTAAGGAGTAGAACGTGGCTCGTAATCTCGATCCTAAATGCCGTCAGTGCCGCCGCGAAGGCGAAAAGCTGTTCCTGAAGGGCGAAAAGTGCTTTACCGACAAGTGCGCCATCGAACGTCGTTCCTATGCGCCCGGTCAGCACGGTCAAAAGTCTGGCGCCCGTCTGTCCGACTACGGTGTGCACCTGCGCGCCAAGCAAAAGATTCGTCGTGTGTATGGCGTGCTGGAAGGTCAGTTCCGTCGCACCTTCGCCGAAGCTGAGCGTCGTAAGGGCCAAACCGGTGAAAACCTGCTGGCTCTGCTGGAAGCCCGCCTAGATTCCGTGGCCTACCGCATGGGTTTTGGTGCTTCCCGCACCGAAGCTCGCCAAGTGGTTCGTCACAATGGCGTTCTGGTGAACGGCAAGCGCGTGAACATTCCTTCCTACACCGTGCGTCCTGGTGATGTCGTGTCCCTGACCCACAAGTCCCGTGGTCAGCTGCGCGTCAAGGCTGCTCTGGAAGCTGCCGAGTCTCGTGGTTTCCCCGAGTGGATCGCTGTGGATGTGAAGGAAGGTAAGGGCACCTTCAAGGCTATGCCCCAACGTTCCGAGCTCTCCCCGACCCTCAATGAAGGTCTGGTTATCGAACTGTATTCGAAGTAACCGGCTAAACGGCGACTAGCAAAAGGACAACCCATGCAAAGTAATGCTCTCTTGAAACCGCGCATCATCGACGTTCAAAGCGTATCTCCGGTGGAAGCCAAGGTCGTTATGGAACCCTTTGAGCGTGGCTTCGGGCATACCCTCGGGAATGCCTTGCGCCGCATTCTGCTGTCTTCCATGGACGGCTACGCCCCCACTCAGGTCGCCATCGATGGTGTCCTCCACGAATACTCCACCATCGATGGTGTGGAAGAAGACGTGGTGGACATCCTCCTGAACCTGAAGGGTGTGGTGTTCAAGCTGCATAACCGTGCTGAAGTGATGCTTTCCCTGAAGAAGGAAGGTCCTGGCATCATCCGTGCCGGCGATATCGAGGTTTCCCACGACGTGGAAATCATCAATCCCGAACACGTGATCGCCCATCTGCAGCCCGGCGGCAAGCTGGCCATGGAGCTCAAGGTTGAAAAGGGCCGGGGCTATGTTCCCGGTAACCTGCGCAACCTGGGCGACGCCAAGACCATTGGTCAATTGGTGCTCGATGCCTCCTTCAGCCCCATCAAGCGCGTGTCCTACTCCGTGGAATCTGCCCGGGTGGAACAACGTACCGACTTGGACAAGCTGATTGTTGAAATCGAAACCAATGGCGTGATTCAGCCGGAAGAAGCCATTCGCGCAGCAGCCCGTATTCTGATGAGTCAGCTGGAAGTTTTTGCTGACCTGGAAGGTACCGCGCCTGCCGTGGAAGCGGCCAAGCCTGCTCAGGTGGACCCCATCCTCCTGCGCCCGGTGGACGATCTGGAACTGACCGTCCGTTCGGCCAACTGCCTCAAGGCAGAAAACATTTACTACATCGGCGACCTGATCCAGCGCACCGAGAACGAACTGCTGAAGACTCCCAATCTGGGCCGCAAGTCCCTGAACGAGATCAAGGAAGTTCTGGCCTCCCGTGGCCTGACCCTCGGCATGAAGCTGGAAAACTGGCCGCCCGCTGGTCTGGAACGGGCCTAATCGCCAATTAAGGACCTGCGCCCTTAAAGGGACGCCTGTACAAAAGAAAGGAATTAACCATGCGTCACCGTCTTGGTTTGCGGAAACTGAACCGCACCAGCAGCCATCGCCTGGCGATGCTGCGCAACATGACCGTCTCCCTGCTGCGTCACGAGGCGATCAAGACCACTCTGCCTAAGGCCAAGGAACTGCGCCGGGTTGTGGAACCCATGATCACCCTGGGCAAGAAGCCCAGCCTGGCCAATCGCCGTCTGGCTTTTGACCGTCTGCGTGATCGTGAAATCGTCGGCAAGCTGTTCGACGTGCTGGGTCCCCGCTACGCTACCCGTCCCGGCGGCTACCTGCGTATCCTGAAGTGCGGCTTCCGTGTGGGCGACAACGCTCCTATGGCTTTCGTCGAACTGCTGGATCGTCCTGAGCCCACCGAGGCTGTGGAAGTGGCTGACGAAGCTGCCGAATCCTGATTTTCAGGACTCAAAAAAAGCCGGGCTTTTGCCCGGCTTTTTTATTGCTGTTAATCAGCTATGACTGAGCAGTAACAGGGATACATCGTCTTTGGCCGGGGATTCCGAGAGGTGGCTGCCCAGGGCCCGCATGAGAGACATGCGCCGTCCAGAAGGACTGGTGTGCGCCAGGGTCTTCTCCAAGCCATCCTTGCCAAATGCTTCCCCGTCTGCATTTTCCGCTTCAACCAAGCCATCCGAGTAGAACATGATCTGTTGGCCTTTGCGCCAGTTGAAGTTCAAAGCCTGGGTATTCAGGTCCCCATTGGCAACAATCCCCAAGGGGAGATGAGCGGAAGCAAAACGCTGCTCAATCCGTCCCCATTCGTCGAGCAACAGCACCTCGGGAATTCCGCCAACCCAAATACTTCCCTGGGACTCTTCCGGGTGAATACAGACTAGCCCCAAAGCCACAAAGCGCCCGTTGGGAATTGATTCCCTTAGCTGCTGATTGAGTTCCTCGATGATTTCTGTGACCTCCCGGTTCTGGGCGGCCATGCGGTAGAAAAGGGCGAGTACGGGCAGCACACTGATGGCTGCACCCAGACCATGTCCGGTGGCATCAGCCAAAAGTGCGTAACGACGACCTTCGGGTGAGCGGGCAGCCGCTACCACGTCGCCACTGAAGCTTGTGGTGGGGGCCACCCAATATTGGACCAGGGGGTCCTGTAGTCCGGGGCGATGGAGCTGCATTTCGATCAAACGCTTGGCGAGAACCTGCTCCTCCTGCATGGCCGTATAGTAAGCGTCCAACTGATCCTTGATTCGCCGTTGTTCGGTAATGTCTCGCACAATGCCGGTGAAGAAACGCTGGCCATTGTGACGAACTTCCGAGACAGACAGTTCTGCTTGAAAGCAGCTGCCATCCTTGCGCTGAGCAGTAACCTCCCGGCGGCTTCCAACAATCTTGGGCGCTCCGCCCCCCAGATAGCTGCGCAGATAAAAATCGTGTTCGCTACGCTGGGGTTCCGGCATTAGTGAGGAGACATTCTGGCCCACCAGTTCATCCATGGTTCGCTGAAAGATCAGCTCAGTGGCCAGGTTGCATTGGGTGATCACCCCGTGGCTATCTATGGTGATGATGGCATCCAGAACGCTGTTGGAGAGGTTTTCGATACGCTTACGGGTAGCGATGGCCTCGTGCTGGAACTGTAGGGCTTTCTGGATGGAGCGTAATTTGGCCTCAAGAATGACTGAATTAACAGGCTTCGCCAGATAGTCATCGCCCCCCGCCTCCAGGCCCGCTAGCAAATTCTGGTCGCGCTCCAGAGCGGATAGAAAGATCAGTGGCACCCAATGGGTACTCTCTGCTTTGATGCGCCTGGCGGCCTCAAAGCCGTCCATGACCGGCATCATGATGTCCATGAGAATCAGATCCGGTGCTAACTCCGTGAAGCGGCTTACGGCCTCAGCACCGTTGTTGGCGGTGCTGACCTTGTGGCCTAGCCGACCCAGCATGGCTTCCATCAACTTGAGATTGGCCTGGGTGTCGTCGGCTACGAGAATGTGCAGGGGGGGGAGATCAGGGGTCACGCGGCCTCTCCCTTCAGCGCAATCGTTGCCACAACCACGTTGCCGCGGCCTTGATATTCCAATTCAGAAAAACTCATCATTCTTGCTAAGGCTATGCCCCGACCGTTTGGGTCAAAGGCCCGTTCCGGGCTGAATTCCATGTAGGGATGCCAATCAAATCCATCCCCCTGATCCTCGATACGCACGCGCAGATGTTCTGGGTCTCGGCTGACCTGGACCTGAACAATTTTCGAGCGATTTTCCTCTAGCTCTGAGCGGCGCCGTATTTCCTCTTGCCAGCCGTCCTCTTGCTTCAAGCTGGCTTTTTGCTCGTAGGAAATCCCCAGGTTGCCATGCTCCACTGCATTGAGCAGGAGCTCCGACAGGCCCAGTTGGGCTGTATCGGGAATAGGGCAAGCTTGAGCGAGAAAGGTTGCCAGCTGTCCGGCCTCTTCCACCGAATGAAAATGAAAGTAGCCTTCCCGAAGGAAATGGATGCCGCGCCAACGATCTGCTTCCTGCTCGAGCATCAGCTTCCGCTGTTTCGCATCGGACAGGGCTGCCCGAATGATGGCCAGCAGGTTGTCCCGTTCATAGGGCTTGGTCAGATAGTAATAGGCCCCGGCTTCGAGTCCCTCACGGATTTGTTCGGGGCTACAGGCCGCTGTCTGCATGATGACGGGCAGTGTTCTAAAGCGGGGGTCCGGATGGATGCGGCGCAATAGTGTCATGCCGTCGAGGCCTGGCATCATCCGGTCCAGAAGCATGGCGTCGTATGGAGGGTCGCCACTTTCCAGGGCAGCCCAGGCACTTTCCCCTGAGCTATGGTAGTCGGCCGTAAAGCCTGAGTCTTCCAGATACTCCTCAAGAATTTCCAGATTAAGCGGCTCGTCATCGACAACCAGCAAGTGGGCGCTCATGGTCGGGCATCCTCCTGTGTCAAGGGTTCAAACTCTCTGGGTAGCGTGGCGATTAGCCGGGCTCCGCCCAGAGGATTATGGGTGGCATAAATACGGCCTCTATGGGCCAGCATGATCTCTTCGCAGATGGCCAGTCCTAAGCCGGTACCGCCTGCGCCAGTACGTGTTCGTGAGCTTTGGGCAAATTTGTCGAAAATGCTGCGCAATTCTGCTTCTGGAATGCCTGGTCCCCGGTCTTCGACACAAACCGACAGGGCCAACATCAGTCCTTGATCGGAGGAGCGGCGGCCGGCTGGCAATTGGGCATCACTCAGGCGTAGGGTAATGCAGCCATGTTCGGGAGAGAAACGAATGGCATTGGACAACAGATTGTGCAGTACTTGGGCAAATCTTGTGGGGTCTGCCATGGCCACTAGATCTTCCGTGTGAATCTCAAAACGGGTTGTCAGCGATTTCTTCTGCAGGAGAGGCGCCAACTCTTCAATGACGTGAATGCACAGTCGTTGGATGTCCTGCTGAGTGGGCAGTACTTCCATTTTCTTTGCTTCCAGTTTCGCCAGATCCAACAGGTCGTTGACCAGGGAGAGCAGGCGTTCCGCACTCTGATGGATACGCTCGAAATAGTGGTTGAGCTTCTCCTGTCCCTGGGCCTTGCTTTGGCCAATATTGGCGAAGCCCAACATGGCATGCAGCGGGGTGCGCAGTTCATGGGACATGTTGGCCAGGAACTCCGATTTGGCGCGCACCGCTTCCCGGGCGTTCATCAGGGCGTTCTCCAGGCGTTGGGTGCGCTCATCCACCAGATCCTGTAGATGATCCCGGTGCTGCAACAATTCCAACTCAGTTTGCTTACGATGGTGGATGTCAGAGATGGCGCCAGCCATGAGGGCGGGATGCCCTTCGTTGTCCCAGGTGGCCTGTCCCTTGAGCTGAATCCAACCCCAGCTTCCATCAGGGCGTTTCAGTCGAACCTCCAGATCGTAGGGTGTTCCTTGCCGTAGGTGCGCCTCCAAGGCCTGTTGGCGGCGATTGGCATCATCAGGGTGAAGTAGCTTCAACAGGAGATCTTCACCCGTTTGGTAGGGGGCTTTGGGCTGACCTAAGAGCACCATGGCGCGCTCGGAAAAGAACCAGTGATTCTGTTGAAAATTGCGATACCAGAGCCCGTCGTTGGCGCCCTCTGCAGCCAATCGGAAGATCAATCGAGATTGCTCCAGCTTGCTTGTCATGCCCTGGGCCAGGGCCATGGCGTTTTGACCTTGCCGGGTCAGCAGCCAAAGCAACAAGGCAGTCAGCACTGACAGAATGATCCCGCTAACCAGGACAATGGACGAGGGATTCTGGCTGGAGAACCAATCGAAGGGATGGTGTTCCTCGAAGCGTAAGAGCCAGTTACGGGTGCCAAAGCCCAGCTCCCGCTCTTCGGAAAGCATGTTTTTGCGCGATTCGTCGAAATCCGGAATGGCGTCATACATCAGTGCCAGTTGGGCGCCGCCCTTGCTGCTATCAAATCCCCAGTCGTCAAAAATCTGCAGGCGCAGTCCCCTCTGCTGGGCGTGGTTGATGGTCTGCATCAAATCGCTCATGCGATAGGCTGCAAAGACGTAGCCCTTTAGAGCCTTGCGTCTTTGCACCACATTGCTGACATCCTGGCCTATCTCGTAAATCGGCAGAAACATGATAAAACCAGGGCGTTGACTATCAGGGCCATCCAGAACCAGTTGCAGGCGGCGGCTCATGACCA
The DNA here is from genome assembly GCA_003252145.1 of Azovibrio restrictus. GTDB lineage: Bacteria > Pseudomonadota > Gammaproteobacteria > Burkholderiales > Rhodocyclaceae > Azovibrio > Azovibrio restrictus_A. The sequence continues at coordinate 479 of QKDJ01000254.1, read as the reverse complement.
GATCGTTCCGGTCCCGGGACTGCTCCATGGCTTCTTGGCGGGTGGGTTCGGTAGACAAGTCATAACCCAATCCCCGGGCATTGCCTCCGGAAAGCGGCCAAAGCAAATAGACCGGAAATCTCAAGGCGGCTTCGGAAGGAGGGAAAACATGGAAACCGGGTTGTTTCAGTGTTTCCCTGGCTCGTGCTGAAAACGCATGGAGCCCTTCCTGGGGTACCGCCGGTAGAAAACCGAAAGCCTGGAGTCCGGAGAGGTGGGTGTGGGCATCCTGCATACGGCTGAAGCGTTCCCAATCAGCAGGCTTTAGCTCGGGCACGCTAGTGACAAAAGCTCTCAGCCCTTGGAGGAATTGGGAGTGCTGACGAAGCCTGTCGCGAATTTCTACAGTGACGATGGCGGCGTCAATGGAAAACCGGAATTGGGCGTCGTCCCGATCTTGGCGGTAAAGGTGATAGGCAAAAGTGCCCGTGGCTCCGTTG
>QKDJ01000152.1 GCA_003252145.1 Azovibrio restrictus | reverse complement strand
GCCAAGGAAGTCCAGAAGTCCTATCCCTATGATGTGAATTTCTTCGGCGAATAAGTTTTCCGGTCTCCGAAAGCAAAACGGCAAGGTCTGCAGACCTTGCCGTTTTTTGTTGGTCGGAACCGGGAAGCTTTTACTGGCTTATGGCAGTCAGTGAGGCGACCCGGTTCCTGAATAAACCTGCTTTGCTGTTGTTGACGCCTTAACCCGCCAAAGGTTTCACCACCTTCTTCACGGCCGTGTCTTCCGGGTGGGGGTGGATGGAGAAGCCCAGGCTGGTCATGAGGCGGAACATCTTGGTGTTGCTGGACAACACATCGCCCACCACTGCACGGTAACCCTTCATGCGGGCGCATTCGATCAGGCTGCTCATGAGCTTGCGACCGATGCCGCACTTCTGCCAGTTATCGCCCACGGCCAGGGCAAATTCCACGGACTCCCCATCAGGATTGACCACGTAGCGGGCCACGCCGATCTGGAGCTCCACCCCGGTTTCCTCGTTTTCGATGACCGCAATCAGGGCCATTTCCCGGTCGTAGTCGATCTGGGTGAAGCGCACCAGCATGGCGGGGGTCAGTTCCCGGAGGGTGTCCATGAAACGGTAGTAGCGGGACTCGTCGGACATGTTCTTGACGAATTCCTGTTCCAGATCGGCATCTTCCGGGCGGATGGGACGGATGGTGACCATCTGCCCGTCGTTCATCTGCCATTCCTGGACCAGATGCACCGGGTAGGGGTAGATGGCCATGTGGGAATAACGGTCCCCGGTGGAGGGGGCATGGTCGATGACAATGCGGGCATCCACGGCGATGGCCCCGTCTTCATCCACGATCAGGGGATTGATGTCCATTTCCACGATCCAGGGCAGTTCGCAGACCATTTCGGAAATGGAGAGCAGCACATCTTCCAAGGCGGCCTGATCCACAGGAGGCATGTTGTGGAATTCGCCCAACAGCTTGGAAGCCCGGGTGGTCTTGATCAGGTCCTTGGCCAGGAAGCGGTTCAGGGGTGGCATGGCCACGGCCCGATCGCTGAAGACTTCCACGTCAAAGCCGCCGGCACCAAAGGTGATAACCGGACCAAAGATGGGGTCCCGGAACACACCCAGCATCAGTTCCCGACCATGGGGGCGGGCCAGGAAGGGTTCGATGGAAACCCCGTTGATACGGGCGTTGGGCTGGCGCTTCTTCACCGTCTCGATGATGTCGTGATAGGCGTTGCGTACGGCCGGAGCATTGGTGATGTTAAGACGGACGCCCCCCACATCGGACTTGTGCACCAGGTCCGGGGAATCCACCTTCATGGCCACGGGGAATCCCAATTGCTCGGCCAGGAGCAGGGCCTCCGTGGGAGTGCGGGCCACCATGGTCTGGGCTACAGGTACCCGGAAGGCACGCAGGATGGCCTTGGATTCCATTTCCGAGAGCACCTTGCGGCGTTCCGAGAGCACGGCCTCGATGAGCATCTTGGCCCCTTCGAACTCGGGCTGCTGACGGATGGGGGCCGGGGTTTGCAGCAGCAGCTTCTGGTTACGGTAGAAGGTGGAGATGTGGTGGAACAGTTCCACGGCCGTTTCCGGCATGCGGAAGGCAGGAATGCCCGCATCTTCCAGCACCTTGCGGGAGTCATGGACCTGCTCTTCGCCCATCCAGCAACAGATGATGGGCTTCAGGCTCTGCTCATGGACCTCGATGACTGCCTTGGCCACTTCCATGGGTTCAGTCATGGCCTGGGGGGAGAGCATGACCAGGATGGCATCCACCTGCAGGTCCTGGGACAGGGCGATGATGGCTTCCCGATAACGATCCGGCGGCGCATCGCCACCAATGTCGATGGGGTTGCTGTGGGACCAGGTGGGCGGCAGGCACTTGTTCAGCTTCACCATGGTTTCGTCGGTCAGGGCGGCCAGGGGAATGCCCAGGTCGCCCGCCCGGTCGGCTGCCATGGCGCCGGGGCCACCACCGTTGGTAATGATGGCCAGACGCTTGCCCATGGGGCGGAACTTGGAAGCCAGGGCCTTGGCCGCATAGAACAACTGGCCCACATTCTTGACCCGAACCACACCGGCCCGACGTACGGCAGCATCAAAGACCGCATCAGCCACGGCCAGCATGCCCGAGTGGGTCTGGGCAGCGATGGAGCCTGCTTCATGGCGGCCTGCCTTGAGCAGGATGATGGGCTTGATCCGGGCAGCGGAGCGCAGGGCGCTCATGAAGCGACGGGCATTGCGGATGCCTTCCACGTACATGAGGATGTAGTGGGTGCGGTTGTCGTAAATCAGGTAGTCGAGGATTTCACCGAAATCCACGTCGGCTGTGCTGCCCAGGGAGATGACCGAGGAGAAGCCCACCTTGTTGGACTTGGCCCAGTCCAGTACCGCCGCGCACATGGCGCCGGATTGGGAAACCAGGGCCAGGTTACCCGTGTTGGCCGTCATCTTGGCGAAGGTGGCATTGAGGCCCAGATTGGGGCGGATGATGCCCAGGCAGTTGGGGCCCAGCAGGCGCACGTTATAGGAGCGGGCGATTTCCAGCATCTTGCGCTCCAGGTTGGCGCCGATGTGGCCGGTTTCAGAGAAACCGGAGGAAATCACGATGACGTTTTTGATGCCGCTACGACCGCATTGCTCCACGATGATGGGCACGGTCTGGGGGCGGGTGGCGATGATAGCCAGTTCCACCCGGGCACCGATTTCCTCGATGCTCTTGTAGGACTGCTGCCCCAGCACGGTTTCGTGACGGGGATTGATGGGGTAGATGCGGCCCGTGTAGCCGGACTCCAGCACATTCTTGAAAATGATGTTGCCTACCGAGTTTTCCCGCTCCGAAGCGCCGATGACGGCGACGGATTTGGGTTCGAACATGGACGTCAGATAGTGTTGTTCCAGCATGCTTGGGCCTCGGAAAAGGTCTTGTTGCAGGTCATTTCAAGAAATTGTGCGGCGCACAAATTTACCATAATTTGCATGGGTATCGCACGGGAAATCCGTTGTTCGGCCATGGATCAATCGGCCAAGGAGCATTCCAGCAACATGACGGGTTCCAGGAGACGGGCAATGGGGCAGCGACCGGCAATTTCCAGCAGACGCTGGCGTTGTTCGGGGCTGAGGGGGCCTTCCAGCGTCAAGGTACGCAGCAGGGCATCCAGGGGCCTACCGTCCCGTTCCCTGCGTTCCCTTCGCAGATTGACCTGCACATGAGTCAGGGGCATTTGCTTGCGTTCGGCATACATGCGCAGGGTCATGTTGGTGCAGGCTCCCAGGCTGGCGGCGATCAGGTCCAGCGGCGCCGGGCCGGCATCGTCTCCTCCATTGGGGACAGGCAGGTCGGCGAGCCACTGGTGGGGGCCGGTTTCAATACGTTGGCGATAGGGGCTGCCTTGGGCTAGCGGGGCTTCATGAACGGTCAGTGTTTCGGACATGGTTTGATCCATTGGTTTTCAAAGGCATCATAAAAGCTTTTCCGGGTATTCATCATGCACGACAGTTTTCCTTCTCCCTGGGTGTTGCGTCACGCCCACAGATGGCCCCAAGGGGCACGCATCCTTGATCTGGCCTGTGGAGCGGGGCGTCACAGCCGCTGGTTGGCTGGGCAAGGCATGCAGGTGCTGGCTGTGGATAGGGATGAAGGCGCCCTGGCCGGCTTGCAGGATGTGCCCGGCGTGACGGTGATGCCGGCTGACCTGGAGGGGGTGGAATGGCCCCTGGAGGGGCTGAATTTCGACGGTATTCTGGTGACCCGTTACCTGTTCCGGCCCCGCCTGGATGACTTGCTGAATCTGTTGAAGCCGGGGGGCCTGCTGATCTATGAAACCTTCATGGCGGGCCAAGAGGTCTTTGGCAAGCCTTCTCGTCCGGATTTTCTGCTGCAACCGGGAGAGCTGCTGGATTTGGCCCAGAGTCATGGTCTGTTCGTGGTGGCTTTTGAACAGGGCGAAGTGGAGGGGCCGGCTCGGGTACAAAGACTGTGCGCCTTGCGTGAATCGAATGGTGCTGGCGTCAGGCTCTAAGGCTCGAATGGTGGGGCTTACTGCATTTCCTTCTTCAGAGCGGGCCAGACATTGTCCATGATGCGCCGTTGGGCCATGGCGATGGGGTGCAGGCCGTCGGCCTGGAATAATCGTTGTTTGTCAGCAACGCCCTCCAGCAGGAAAGGCACCAGAGGGAGTCGGAGCTTTTTTGCCAGACTCCCATAAACCTTGGAAAATTTATCGGCGTAGGGGCCGTAGTTGGGAGGCAGGCGCATGCCGACCAGAATGACCCGGCTGCCACTTTGGCGGGCATAGGTCACCATGGCTTCCAGGTTTCCCTGCATTTCCTTCAGGGGCAGGCCCCGAAGTCCATCATTGGCGCCCAGGGCCAGGACCACAATGGCCGGGTTGTGCTGTTGCAGGGCCTGGGGCAGGCGTGCTCTGCCGCCGGCAGTGGTTTCGCCCGAGATGCTCAGATTCACAACGTTATAATCGGACCGAGCAGTCTGGAGTTCCTTTTGCAGCAGGCTGGGCCAGGCGGACTCCAAAGGAATCCCATAGCCGGCCGAAAGGGAGTCACCGAAAATCAGGATATTGCGGGCCGCCAGGGCAGGCAGACTGAATATCAGCAGGATAGCAATGACGAGGATACGTGGCATGGCAGTTCAGGAAGTACTACAGGTCATCAATCTGGGAAAACAGGTGCCGGCAACCGAATCGGGTGGCGAGCCGCTGACCATTTTGCAGGATATTTCCTTTCAGGTCACGGCAGGGGAGTCGGTTGCCATCGTGGGGGCTTCCGGTTCCGGCAAGTCCACCCTGCTTGGTCTGCTGGCCGGGCTGGACCTCCCCAATGGCGGGGCGGTGCATCTTGCAGGCGCCCACTTGGGCCAGTTGGATGAGGACCAGCGGGCCCAGTTGCGGGCCAGAGTATTGGGCTTCGTCTTTCAATCTTTTCAGTTGCTGCCGGCCTTTACTGCCCTGGAAAACGTCATGCTGCCGCTGGAGCTGGCCGGTGCTCCAGAAGCCGAGGGGCGGGCGCGGGAATGGCTGGAGCGGGTCGGGCTGTCTCACCGTTTGGGACATTATCCCCGGCAGCTTTCCGGTGGTGAGCAACAGCGGGTAGCCCTGGCTCGGGCCTTTGCTCCGGCACCACAGCTGGTGCTGGCTGATGAGCCCACGGGCAACCTGGATGCGGCTACCGGGGAGCGGATCATCGACATGATGTTCGAGCTCAACCAGGCCCAAGGGACTACTTTGGTGCTGGTGACTCACGATGAAGCCATCGCCCGGCGTTGCGGACGGGTGTTGCGCATGCAGAGCGGGCAACTGACGGAAAGCGTCAGCGCCTGATGATCTTTTCGGTCTCAGCCTTTCTTGCGCAGACTGCTGATGAAGAAGGCGTCGCTCAAGGGGCCGGGGAGGATGCGCCGGCTCAAGTCCACAGTGGGATGCAAGGCCTTGCCTTTCCAGACGGTGAGACCGGGCAGGCTGGGCAGGATGGCGGGCAACTCCAAAGCCTCCAGCGCCATGTCTGACCGTTTTTCCAGAGCGTCCGACAGGATGACTTCATTTTCTTCCGGTGACAGGGCGCAGGTGCAATAGACCAACCGTCCTCCAGGTTTGAGGGCATCCATGGCCGAGCGGATGAGCTTCCCTTGTTTGCGGGCCATTTCCTTGACCTTGCGGGGACTCCAGTGGGCCCAGGAATCCGGGCTCAGGCGGGAAAACTGGGCCTCCGAAGAGCAGGGGGCATCCAGCAGCACCCGATCAAAACGTTCCGGGGTGAGGCGCCCCACAATGGCCCCATCCTTCAGGTAACAGTGGGCATTGCTGACACCCAGGCGCTCCAGGTTGGCCTTGAGCTTGAAATAGCGAGGCTTGACCGCTTCCACTGCCGCCAGCCGACCGGTATTGGCCATGCCTACGGCGATCAGGGAAGTCTTGCCCCCGGGTGCGGCGGCCAGGTCGAGAATTTCCTCTTCCGGCTGAGGGTCCAGGGCCAGTATGGCAGCCATGCTGGAGAGCCCCTGGATGTAGAGCCGACCGTCGGATGCGGCCGGGCTGTGGGTCAGGGCCTCCCGGGATTCTGGAGGAAGCTGGTAAGTGAGGGGAAAGCCTGGCACGGCCTGGGGTTGCAAACTGGCAAGTTCTTCCAGGGTGGCCGCAGGCTCCCCTTTCAAGGGATTGAGGCGGAAATGGGTGGGGCCAGGTTGGCAGTAGCTGGCATCCACTTGTTCCCGATAGTGCTCGGGAACCAGGGCGTCCAGCAGGGTGGTGAATTCCGAGGGAAGTTGAGGCAGGGATTCCATGGTTTCTACCGATTCTCTAAACACAGGCGGGCGGCGTGCAGGCCACTGCGTACGGCGCCCTCCAGGGTGGCCGGGTAATCGCTCCAGCAATGGTCGCCGGCAATCCACAAGCCGGGCCAGGGGGTACGTTGGGGGCAGCGCGCCTGGTTGGGGCGGCAGCTGAAGGTGGCGCGCTGTTCCTTGATAAGTTGGTGGGGCGGCAAGGAACTGCCGGGTGAAAGCCCCAGTTGCGGGGCAATTTCTTCATGCAGGGCCTGAGCCAGGTCTGAAGTGCTCAACTGTTCCCAGGTCCCATGGCCGGAGAGGCTGGCGGCAATACAGCCCTGGCCCCGGTCCACCAACCACTGGCCCATGCCGCCCTGGAGGGCCAGCAAGGGGAAAGGGAGTTTTGCATGAGCGGGGTACTGGAAATACAGGGTGCCGATGGGTTCGAAGTCGTAATCGGGGAGGGGTAGGGCGGTTGTGTCCGGTAGCAGGGCTGCCAGGTGCTGAGGGGCCAGGGCCAATATCACTTGGTCGAAAGGCTCCTGATCCACCTGCCAGCCGCCTGCGCCGGATGTGTCTCGGTACAGTTGTTTTACCCTTTGCCCGGTCCTGATGCGGTTTTTCGAAAGCCAGTCTTGCGCAGGAGTGGGCAAAAGGTCGGAAAGGGTGCCTTTGGGGAGCAGCAGATCCGTGGCGCCCCCTTGGGAGCTACCCAGGCTGTCCCTGAGCACCTGTGCAAAGATTTGTGCCGAGGCCTGCTCCGGTGCCGTGTTCAGGGCGGCCAGGCAGAGAGGTTCCCAGAGTCGCTGGCGCAAGGGGCCGGTCTGGCCTGCTGCATCCAGCCATTGGGAGACGCTCTGGTCCTGCTTGAGCCGGAAGCGACGGAATTTCAGGCCCTGCATCCAGAGAGCCGTACGCAGCTTGTCGCCCAGGTTTGTGCCTTTGGCTGCCAGCAGCCCCTTGGCCAGGTTGAAGGGGGGCGGCCAGTCGGGCAGGGCCAGGCAAAAACCCTGATTGTCCCTGACTTGGAGCGGATAGCGATCCAGTAATTGCTCCGGATTCGCACCCACCTGGCGCATCAGGGCCAGGATGCTTTCATAGGCGCCCAGGAGGATGTGCTGGCCGTTATCCAGAGGGCCGAGCGCCGTATGGGCTTGTCGGGCGCGGCCACCCAGGTGGCGGCCCGCTTCAAATAGGGTGGTGGGGATGCCGGCTGCCGTCAGGTGGATGGCGGCGGCCAGTCCGGCCCAGCCTCCTCCGATGACGGCGACTTTCATGGTGGTTTTGCTCGCCTGTGGTTCAGGCGAAGACCCAGGTCTTCCAGGCCAGCCAGAGCTTGCGTACCGGGGTCAGGGCAATACGCTGGTGCAGGACCTGGAATTTCTCTGCCTGGATTTCCTTGAGCAGGGTGCGATAGATGGCGGCCATCACCAGGCCGGGGCGCTGGGATTTGCGATCGCCGGCTGGCAGTTGGCTCAGGGCCTGATCATAGTAGTGCTGGGCCCGGTCCAGCTGGAATTGCATGAGAGCAGTGAAATTGTCCGAGTAGCGGCCATTGAGAATGTCGGCTGCAGGGACGTTGAAGCGCTCCAGCTCATCCATGGGGATGTAGATGCGGCCCCGGCGGGCGTCCTCGCCAATGTCCCGGATGATATTCGTAAGTTGGAAGGCCATGCCCAGGTCGTGGGCGTATTTCAGGGTCTGCCTGTCCTTGAAACCGAAGATCTCCGCAGCCATAAGGCCCACTACGCTGGCGACCCGGTAGCAGTACAGGGACAGGGACTTGAAGTCCGGGTAACGGGCCTGGTGCAGGTCCATTTCCATGCCGTCGATGATTTCCAGCAACTGCTCTGCCGGCAGATTGAATTGTTTGCCTGCGGCCTGCAGGGCCTGGCCCACCGGGTGCTGGGGCTCGCTCTGGGTGATGCGCATCACCTCCTGCCGCCACCAGACCAGTTTGGTGGCGGCCAGATTCGGGTCTTCGCATTCGTCCACCACGTCGTCCACCTCCCGGCAAAAGGCGTAGAGGGCCATGATGGCCCGGCGCCGTTCCAAGGGCAGGAACAGGAAGCTGTAATAGAAACTGGAGCCGCTGGCGGCTGCCTTTTGTTGGCAGTAGTCGTCGGGGTTCATGGGTGGTGTGGTGGTGGATTGAATAAGGCGTGAACGGGAGGCGTCACATTGTAAGGGATCGCCGCAGCATGACCAGCCAGTCCAGAGGGCCGAGGGCAGGGCGGTGGCGGAACATATCGTACGAAACCGTATCCAGATGTTCCAAAATGCGCAGTCCGCCCTGGACCGTAAGGCGGATTTCCCAGCCCAGACGACCGGACAGGGTGCGGACGAGAGGGGCGCCTTCAAGCATCAGTGCCCGGGAACGTTGTACCTGAAAAGCCATGAGGGCCTGCCATTCAGCAGCGGCGGATTGGTTGCCATCAATATGGATCTCGGTGACGCCAAAACGTTGCAGATCTTCCTGGGGCAGGTAGATGCGCTGTTTTTTCCAGTCGATCGCCACGTCCTGCCAGAAGTTGATCAGTTGCAGGGCAGAGCAGATGGCGTCGGACTGGGCCAGTTGGGTCGGGGAGGTGTCGCCGGTCAGATGCAGGACCAGGCGGCCTACCGGGTTGGCGGACCGACGGCAGTAGTCCAGCAACTCCTCGTAAGTAGCATAACGGGTCTTGACCACGTCCTGGGCGAAAGC
>QKDJ01000167.1 GCA_003252145.1 Azovibrio restrictus | reverse complement strand
GTGTGGTCTCCAAGCCTTTCTCCTTCGAAGGCGGTAAGCGCATGAAGAATGCGGAAGCCGGGATCACCGAGTTTTCCAAGCATGTGGATTCCCTGATCGTGATCCTCAACGACAAGTTGATGGAAGTGATGGGCGACGACGCGGGCGTGGATGACTGCTTCCAGGCTGCCGACGACGTGCTCAAGAACGCCGTGGGCGGTATCGCCGAAATCATTACCAACCACGGTCTGGTGAACGTCGACTTTGAAGACGTCCGTACCGTGATGGGTGAAACCGGTCGTGCCATGATGGGTTCTGCCGTGGCTTCCGGCGTGGATCGCGCCCGTATCGCCGCCGAGCAGGCTGTGGCTTCTCCCCTGCTGGAAGGCATCAACCTGTCCGGTGCCCGGGGCGTGCTGGTGAACATCACCGCTGCCCGTTCCACCCTGAAGATGAAGGAAGTCAACGAAGTGATGGCCACCGTGCGGGCCTTCGCTGCCGAAGACGCCCACATCATCTTCGGTGCGGTGTACGACGAGCACATGACCGAGAACCTGCGGGTTACCGTGGTGGCAACCGGTCTGGGCCAGGCCGAGGCCAAGCAGCAAACCTTCACCGTCATCAATACCCCAGTGCTGCAAGCTACCGGTACCGACGGCATGGTTGTGGGCGGTGCCATCGACTACAACGAAATGGCCAATACCCCGGCCGTGGTCAGAAAGCGCAATGTGACCGTGGAAGCACTGGAAAACAGTGGCGTGGATCGCTACGACATTCCGGCCTTCCTCCGGAAACAGGCCGACTGACACAGCCGGTAACACTTCGCCTCTGCAAGGGGGGCCGCGCGTTCATGGTAGAATGCGCGGTCCTTCCCGGTACTTTTCCATGCTCAAGCAGAGAACTCTTAAATCCCTGATCCGTGCTTCTGGCGTTGGCCTGCACGGTGGCGTCAAGGTCAATATGGCCTTGCGTCCGGCTGCTCCGGATACGGGCATCGTGTTCCGTCGCACCGATCTGGCTGAGCCTGTAGACCTGCCCGCTTCCGCGCTCATGGTGGGGGACACCCGCATGTGTTCCTGCCTGGAATGCGACGGACCAGAAGGCAAGGTCAAGGTGGGGACCATCGAACATCTGATGTCAGCCCTGGCTGGCCTGGGTATCGACAATGCCTATGTGGACCTGGATGCGCCCGAAGTGCCCATCCTGGATGGCTCCGCAGCTCCTTTTGCTTTTCTGATCCAGTCTGCCGGAATCGAGGAACAGGCTGCCCCCAAGCGTTTCATTCGCGTCAAGCGGACCATTGAAGTGACTGATGGCGACAAATGGGCCCGTTTCGATCCCTACGATGGCTATCGCCTGGATTTTTCCATCGTCTTCAATCATCCGGCCATCGACAAGTCAGCCCAGCGCGCCGTGATGGATTTCGCCGAGCACTCCTATGTGCGTGAGGTGGCTCGGGCCCGTACTTTCGGGTTCATGCAGGAAGTGGAATGGTTGCGGGAAAACGGATTGGCCCTGGGGGGCGGTCTGGATAACGCCATCGTTCTGGATGAGTTCCGGGTGCTGAACGGGGATGGGCTTCGTTATGGCGACGAGTTCGTCAAACACAAGATTCTTGATGCGGTGGGTGACCTGTACCTGATTGGTCATCCCCTGCTGGCGGCTTTTACCGCCCATAAATCCGGGCATGCCCTCAACAATGCCCTGGCTCGTGCCCTGCTGGCCCAGCAGGATGCCTGGGAATTCGTGACTTTCGATATGCCCGAGGCAGCCCCGGAAGGGGTGCAACGCTGGTTGGCCCAGGCGGCCTGAAACCTGGGCAGGAGGCGCCATGTACGTTCTGCGCATCCTCGCCGTTCTGCTGGTGATTTCGGTTGGTTTGGGTTTTCTGGCCTACGTACTGACGGGGCAGCGCCACTATCTGACCCTGGCTTTTCGAGCCCTTAAATATGGGCTGATCTTTGCCCTTATCCTGTTCGCGCTCCTGTTCCTGGAGCGTGCTTTCGTCATTCCTTTATAAGCGCTCTATCGAGTAGATGGCGCAGGGCTCCAGCCAGTGGTGAGTCCTTGGGTAGACTATCCAGTCGTGCTGCAATTATGCCAATGCTCTCACGCGACATTGGCTTTGGAGTGGAAGTGCTTGATTGACTGTAATTTTGTGTGGGTTGAACTTTCACTTCTATCTGTTTACACTCCATTCCAATTTTTACAAAACTGTCTCGCAAGCGTGAGCTGATTTGCTTGAGCTTGGCGGCAACTGCACCGTTATCGGTGTGGATAACAAGTATCCCCAGTCGATAGTTGGCAACCCGGGCATGTTGCGCCAGCCCGGATGGCAGGCTTGTGGCCAAACACTCTCCCAGTCTGGATAACAGACGGGCATGGGCCAGGACCTGAGCGGTCTGGTCGGAGCGTTCGAGCAGTTTTTCGGGTGTCAGCATAGGAGTTAGCCCGTGCAAATTATTTTGGTTTCCAGTCGTCTCGGGACGGCGAAAACAATTCATATCGGTGGGCGGCATATTGTCGCAGTGTTTGCCCTGTTTTTGACGTCCGTGTTTTTTGGGTCCGCCATCCTGTCATGGCTCAGCATCCAGTTGCGCTTGCCTGTCGTGCAGGAACTGGTGCTGTCCATGCAGCATCGAGAGGCCCAGCAGACCGAGGCTTTCGTCAAAGGTAATCTGCAGGCCTTGGCTGCCCGTTTGGGCGAGTTGCAGGCGCAAATGGTTCAACTGGACGGTTTGGGACAACGTTTGTCCGAACGCACCGGTTTGCCCGGGCTGAAGCCGGCTAATGCAGAGCCTCAAGGAGGCCCCTATGTTCCTGCGCCCTTGAGCGAAAGTACCCTGCGCGGCGAAATTGATCGTTTGGCTGCCCAGATTCAGGATCGTTCCGAAATGCTTTCCGCTGCGGAAAATCGCATGCGGGAAAAGATGGTGCGCAAGGAGTTCCTGCCGACCACCCTGCCGGTCGCCGGTGCCCGTCTGGGTTCCTCCTTCGGCCGTCGTCTTGATCCCTTCGGGCGTGGTAATGCCATGCATGAAGGCCTGGACTTTGTGGCTCCTATGGGAACGCCCATCCTGGCGGCAGCGGGTGGCGTGGTGGTGAATGCCTCCTATCATCCGGAATTCGGTAACCTGGTGGAAATCAATCATGGTGGGGAATTGATTTCCCGCTATGCCCATCTTTCTTCCATCGATGTGACTGTAGGTATGGCCGTGCGTCGCGGACAACCCGTGGGGCGGCTGGGGACCACTGGACGTTCCACCGGGCCTCATCTGCATTTTGAAGTGAAGGAAAATGGGGTGGCCCTGAATCCAGCGCTTTTCCTGGGCTCCCAGCTGGCTCGAGCCCGTTGAGTGAGTGATCGCCAATAGATATTGTCATCAAGCCGTCGCATTCCTGCGGCGGCTTTTTCATCATGCTAGAATCAGCCCTTTGCTGCCCGAGGGCGCGCACCCGCGTTAAGTGATGATTTCCGGCCTAATCAAGAAGATTTTCGGCAGCCGTAATGATCGGCTGATCAAGCAATACTCCCAGACCGTACGTCGCATCAATGACTTGGAATCCGGCATCGCCGCGCTTTCCGATGATGCCCTGCGGACCAAGACCGAGGAATTCCGCCAGCGTTATGCCCAGGGCGAGACCCTGGATGACCTGTTGCCGGAAGCCTTCGCTGTAGTGCGGGAAGCCGGCAAGCGGGTGCTGGGCATGCGCCATTTCGATGTGCAGCTCATTGGTGGCATGGTGCTCCATTACGGCAAGATCGCCGAAATGCGTACCGGTGAAGGCAAGACCCTGGTAGCCACCTTGCCTTCCTACCTGAATGCCATTTCCGGCAAGGGCGTCCATGTCATTACGGTAAACGACTACCTGGCCAGCCGTGATGCCCAGTGGATGGGGCGCCTGCATCGTTTCCTGGGGTTGAGTGTCGGGGTCAATTTGTCCCAGATGCCCCATGATGAAAAGCAGGCCGCTTACGCTGCCGACATCACCTACGGGACCAACAACGAGTTCGGTTTCGACTACCTGCGCGACAACATGGTGTACAGCGCCGGTGAGCGGGTACAGCGCAGCCTGAACTACGCCATCGTGGACGAAGTGGACTCCATCCTGATCGACGAGGCCCGTACTCCCCTGATCATTTCCGGTCAGGCCGAGGACCACACGGAGATGTACCTTCGCATGAACAAGGTGGTGCCTCTGCTGACCCGTTGTGCCGAAGAAGACGGGCCCGGGGATTTCTGGGTGGATGAAAAAGGCCATCAGGTGCACATGACCGAAGAGGGCCATGAGCATGCGGAGCAGATTCTCGTGGATCAAGGGCTGCTCAGCGATGGTCGCAGCCTCTACGAAGCCGCCAATATCACCCTGATGCATCACCTGAATGCGGCCCTGCGGGCCCATTCCCTGTTCCATCGGGATCAGCATTACGTGGTTCAGGACGGTGAAATCATCATCGTGGACGAATTCACTGGTCGTCTGATGGCCGGGCGTCGTTGGTCCGATGGCTTGCATCAGGCCGTGGAAGCCAAGGAAGGGGTGAAAATCCAGAGCGAAAACCAGACTCTGGCCTCCATCACCTTCCAGAACTACTTCCGCATGTACGGCAAGCTGGGTGGCATGACCGGTACCGCCGACACGGAAGCCTACGAATTCCACCAGATTTACAACCTGGAAACCGTGGTCATCCCCACTCACCGGCCCATGCAACGGGTGGATCACAACGATCAGGTCTTCAAGACGGCCGATGAAAAGCACAAAGCCATCATTGCCGATGTGAAGGACTGCCATGGCCGGGGCCAGCCCGTGCTGTTGGGGACCACTTCCATTGAGGCCTCCGAGCTGCTGTCCAAGCTACTGGACAAGGAAAAGCTGTCCCATCAGGTGTTGAACGCCAAGCAGCACGCCCGGGAAGCCGAAATCGTGGCCCAGGCCGGCCAGCCCGGCATGATCACCATTGCCACCAACATGGCCGGTCGGGGGACCGACATCGTGCTGGGGGGGAATATCGAGAAGCAGATCTCCGCCGTGGAGGAGGACGAGAAGCTTTCCGAGGCCGACAAGGCCAAGCGCATTGCCGACATGAAGGCCGAGTGGCAGAAGGTCCATGATCAGGTGCTGGCCGCTGGTGGTCTGCACATCATTGCGTCCGAGCGGCACGAATCCCGTCGTATCGACAACCAGCTGCGTGGTCGTTCCGGTCGTCAGGGGGATGTGGGTTCTTCCCGCTTCTATCTGTCCCTGGATGATCCTCTTCTGCGCATCTTCGCAGGCGAGCGCCTGCGCTCCATCATGGATCGCCTCAAGATGCCCGAGGGCGAAGCCATTGAGCATCCCCTGGTGACCCGTTCCCTGGAGTCGGCCCAGCGCAAGGTGGAAGGTCGCAACTTCGACATCCGCAAGCAGTTGCTGGAATACGATGATGTGGCCAATGACCAGCGCAAAGTCATTTACGCCCAGCGTAATGAATTGCTGGCCACCGAGGATATTTCCGAAACCGTTACGGCCATGCGCCACGGGGTGCTGGAGGAAATGTTCCGTCAGTACGTGCCCGCCGAAT
>QKDJ01000159.1 GCA_003252145.1 Azovibrio restrictus | reverse complement strand
GGTTTCAAGTGGACAGCAATCTCGACTGGATACCTACCTGAAAGCCTTGCAGCGGCATGAACTGGGGCACGTGGAGGTGGGGCGACAGGCAGCCCATGCCATAGATAGGCATCTGCTAGGGCTTCCTCCGGAGAGGGATTGTGGTCGTTTGGAAACCGCTGCCAATGCGGGGGGGCAGCGTCTGCTTCAGCACTTTCAGGCCCAAGAGCGTCAGTTTGATCGGGATACCGGGCACGGCCGTACCCAGGGGGCTTATCTTGAAGATTGAGGCCCGTTTCAGGCACCTGCCGGAGCCTGATTTCTCAGGCGTTGGGCCAGACTGACCAAGGCCAGCACCACTAGGCCCGCCAGAAGCCCCGCCAGCATGTTCAGCAGGGTGGGAACCAGGCCGGCCAGAATGCCGGAGGCTTCGGTCAGATGCTGGATGAGCTCGTGGGCGCCGGGTATCCCATGGGTGAGGATGCCGCCGCCCACCATGAACATGGCGGCTGTACCGACGATGGTGAGCGTCTTCATGAGCCGGGGGGCGGCCAGGAGGAGCAAGCGGCCCAGGGCCTGGGCCATGGCCGAAGGCCGTTGGTGCAGGTAGAGGCCCGCGTCATCCAGTTTGACGATGGCGGCCACCACCCCATAGACCCCAAAGGTCATCAGAACACCAATGCCTGCAAGGACGGCGAGCCGGGTACCAAAGGCGGCATCGGCCACGGTGCCCAGGGCAATGACGATGATTTCCGCAGACAACACGAAATCGGTACGAATGGCCCCTTGGATCTTGGATTTTTCCAGGGCTACCAGATCCACCTGGGGATCGGCCAGGGCCGCCAGGGTTTCCTGGCGCGCCTCCGTATTCTCTTCGGAGCCATGCAGGAATTTGTGGGTTACCTTTTCCGTCCCTTCGAAACAGAGGTAAAGGCCACCCAGCATGAGCAGGGGCGTGATGGCCCAAGGCAGCAGGGCGCTGATGGCCAGTGCGGCTGGTACCAGGATGGCCTTGTTACGCAAGGAGCCCTTGGCCACGGCCCAGACCACGGGCAGTTCCCGGTCCGCCTGGACACCGGATACCTGCTGGGCATTCAGGGCCAGGTCATCACCCAGCACACCCGCCGTTTTCTTGGCGGCAACTTTGGTCATCAGGGCCACGTCGTCAAGGATGGTGGCAATGTCGTCGATCAGGGCGAGCAGGCTGGCTCCGGCCATGGGAAGGTCTCTGGAAAAAGTGGGGTAAGTGGAAAAAGCGTGGGCGACTCAGCGATTGGCGTATTTGGCCCGCTTGTTGTCATACATGATCTTGTCGGCTTCTTCGAGCAGGGTTTCTAGGGGGATGTCCTGTTCCGGGTCGAAATAGACGGCGCCACAGCTGAAAGACAGGGGCGGATCCTCTGAGTGCATGCAGTTATGGTGGCAGACGGCCGCTTCCAGTCGGGTAATGATGGGGGCCGAGCCATGGCCGTTGGATTCCGTGGTGACTACGGCGAATTCGTCGCCCCCCATGCGGGCCACCACATCGGAGCCCCGGAAAGTGTCGGAAAGCAGTTGGGCCGTTGCCATGAGGGTCTTGTCACCGGCCGCATGTCCGTAGGTGTCGTTGATGGCCTTCATGCCGTCCAGGTCGATGAAGATCAGGTAAAAGCCCACCAGCCGGCGGCGGGAGAGCTTCATCTGATGCTCTGCCAACGTCATGAAACCCCGGCGGTTGTAGATGCCGGTCAACTCATCCAGCAGAGATAAGGCCCGCAAAGCCGACTGCATGCGGTTGCGCTCAATGGCGTAGCGGATGGCCCGTAGCAGCAGGGCGCCATCCATGCTTTCCTTGACCAGGGAGTCCTGGGCCCCCTCGCGCACAGCCTGGAGGGCCATATTTTCATCATTGACCCCGGTGAGGACCAGGATGGGCAGCTCAGGGGCCTGCTGATGCACGCGACTGACGGTTTCCAGGCCCTGGCTGTCCGGCAGGGAAAGGTCCAGCAGCACCGCATCAAAACGCCGCTCTTCCAGTTTGCCGAAACCGGATTTAAGCGTGGCTGCCACTTCCACATCTACCTTGATCGGAGCGTCACGGAGGATTTCCCGGATCAGCTGGGCGTCTCCGGGATTATTCTCCACTAGCAGCAGCTGGATGGTTTGGAGGGATTTCATGGCTGTTTCATCCGTGGTTAAGTTTAGTGTAAACCAGAACTCCACCCCACTTCTAACTTGGTGAAAAAAGCAGTTGCCTGGCTGCTGGTCAGCCCAACCAACAGCGTCGATTCAGACTAAAACGGGTTCTGTTTTCCCGTTTGTCATGACGCGCCCCTGTTGGCATGCTATGTCCGGGGATAGCCGGGGTAAAATAGCCGGCCTTCAGGAAATTCCACTCATGATCCAGCCCCAGTTCATTCATCTGCGCATCCATAGCGAGTACTCCATCACCGACGGGATTTTGCGGGTGGGGGATGCGGTGAAGCAGGCGGCCGGAGACGCCATGCCGGCCCTGGCGATCACCGACCTGATGAACCTGTTTGGCCTGGTGAAGTTCTACACGGGTGCCCGGGGCAAGGGGGTCAAACCCATTGCCGGGGCGGACTGCTGGATTGCCAATCCGGATGAGCCGGACCGGCCCCAGCGTCTGCTGCTGCTGGTCCGGAATCGCAAGGGCTACCTGCAACTGAGTGAGCTTCTGACCAAGGCCTATACGGTACAGAATCGGCCGGAAAAGGCTCAGATTCAACGGGAGTGGCTGAGCAATGTGGGCTGTGACGGCCTGATCGCTCTTTCTGGCGCCCAGCATGGGGATGTGGGGGAAGCCCTGCTGGCCGGCAACACCAAACTGGCCCGGGAGCGGGCCCAGGCCTGGGAGGCCCAGTTTCCCGGCGCCTTCTATCTGGAAGTGCAGCGCTACGGTCAGCCCCAGGCGGAAGTCCTGGTTCAGGCTACCGCTGATCTGGCGGCCGAGCTGCAATTGCCTCTGGTGGCCACCCATCCCATCCAGTTCCTGAATCCGGACGACTTTACCGCCCACGAGGCCCGGGTCTGTATCGCCGAGGGTTATACCCTGGGAGATACCCGCCGGCCCCGGCCTTTCACCCAGGAGCAGTATTTCAAGAGCCAGGCGGAGATGGTGGAGTTGTTTGCCGATCTGCCCGAGGCCCTGGAAAACTCGGTGGAGATCGCCAAGCGCTGCAATATCGAGATGACCCTGGGCAAGAACTTCCTGCCCCAGTTCCCCACGCCGGATGGCATGAGCCTGGATGATTTCCTCATTCAGCAGGCCAAGGATGGGCTGGAAGTGCGCCTGGAGCAGTTGTTCCCGGACCCGGCGGTACGGGCCGAGCGGCGCCCCGAATACGATGCCCGCCTGAAGATCGAGACTGACACCATCGTGCAGATGGGCTTCCCCGGCTACTTCCTGATCGTGGCGGACTTCATCAACTGGGGCAAGAACAACGGGGTTCCCGTGGGCCCTGGCCGGGGTTCCGGTGCCGGGTCCCTGGTGGCCTACAGTCTGGGCATTACCGACCTGGACCCGCTCCAGTACGCCCTGCTGTTCGAACGCTTCCTGAATCCGGAGCGGGTGTCCATGCCCGACTTCGATATTGACTTCTGCCAGGACAACCGCTGGCGGGTGATCGAGTACGTGCGCCAGCGTTACGGGGCCGACGCGGTTTCCCAGATCGCCACATTCGGGACCATGTCCTCCAAGGCGGTGATCCGGGACGTGGGCCGGGTGCTGGACCTGCCCTATTCCATGTGCGACCGGCTCTCCAAGCTGATTCCCGTGGTGCAGAACAAGCCCGTGTCCCTGGCCGAGGCCCTGGAGCAGGAGCCGGCCCTGAAGGAGATGATGGCCGACGAGCAGGACGGGGAATCCATCACCGAACTGTTCGATCTGGCCCAGCGCCTGGAGGACTTGACCCGCAACGTGGGGATGCATGCCGGGGGCGTGCTCATTGCGCCCGGGCGTATTGCCGATTTCTGCCCCATCTACCAGGCCACGGGCAACGACGCGTCGCCCGTGTCCCAGTTCGACAAGGACGATGTGGAAAAGGCTGGCCTGGTGAAGTTCGACTTCCTGGGCCTGCGCAACCTCACCATCATCAAGCTGGCCCTGGAATACGTGGAGCGCCTCACGGGCCAGCAGCTGGACTTGATGAGCCTGGGTTTCGAGGACCCGGCGGCCTACCAGATTCTCAAGGATGCCAACACCACCGCCATCTTCCAGGTGGAATCGGACGGCATGAAGAAGCTCTTGAAGAAGCTGGCGCCCGACCGTTTTGAAGACATCATCGCTGTGCTCGCCCTATATCGTCCCGGCCCCTTGGGTTCCGGGATGGTGGACGACTTCATCCTGCGTAAAAAAGGCCAGCAGGCCATCGACTATTTCCACCCGGACCTGACCGGCTGCCTGTCCCCCACCTACGGGGTGATCGTGTACCAGGAACAGGTGATGCAGATTTCCCAGATCATCGGGGGCTACACTCTGGGCGGCGCCGACATGCTGCGCCGGGCCATGGGCAAGAAAAAGCCGGAGGAAATGGCCAAGCACCGGGAGACCATCGCCGAGGGCGCCAAGTCCCAGGGCTACGACCCGGCCCTGGCCGAGCAGCTCTTCGACCTGATGACCAAGTTTGCGGAGTACGGCTTCAACAAGTCCCACACCGCAGCCTACGCCGTGGTCACCTACCACACGGCCTGGTTGAAAGCCCATTACTGCTCCGCCTTCATGGCCGCCACCCTGTCCTCGGACATGGACAACACCGATACGGTGAAAATCTTCTATGACGATGCGGTGGGGCCGGCCAACAAGCTGACCATGCTGGGGCCGGACGTGAATGCCTCCGCCTACCGTTTTGCGCCCGTGGATGCCAAGACCATCCGTTACGGCCTGGGGGCGGTGAAGGGCACGGGCCAGCAGGCAGTGGAGTGCATTCTTGCGGCCCGGGAAAAGGATGGGCCCTTCAAGGACCTGTTTGATTTCTGCAAGCGGGTGGACAAGCGCCAGGTGAACCGCCGCACCATCGAAGCCCTGATCAAGGCCGGGGCCTTTGACAGCATTGACGCCGAGCGTTGGAAGCTGCTGGCCTCCGTGGGACTGGCCATGGAATTTGCCGAACATGCGGAAAAGAATGCCCTGCAGGTGAGCCTGTTCGACTCGGGCCCGGCAGCGGAAGAGCATGCGCCCCAGTATGTGCAGATTCGTCCCTGGACCGACAAGGAAAAGTTGATGCAGGAGAAGCAGGCCCTGGGTTTCTTCTTCTCCGGTCATCCCTACGACAGCGTGAAGAAGGAACTGTCCCGCTTCGTGCGGCGTCGGCTCAATCAACTGGAGCCCGCCAAGGAACTGACCCTCATGGCGGGCACCGTGGTGGGTTTGCGCACCCAGATGACCAAGCGGGGCAAGATGTTGTTCCTGCAGTTGGACGACGGCAGCACCATGGTGGAAGTCTCTGTCTTTAACGAGCTGTTCGAGGCGGAGCGGAACAAGATCGTCACCGATGAAATTCTGGTGGTGGAAGGCAAGGTCAGTTACGACGACTTTTCCGGTGGCAACCGGGTGGTGGCCGACAAGCTCATGACCCTGGGTGAAGCTCGGGCC
>QKDJ01000286.1 GCA_003252145.1 Azovibrio restrictus | reverse complement strand
GATCGCCAATTTCAAGGGCTCCAACTCCGCACCCACCTGGTCGCCTGATGGAAGCCGTCTCGCCATTGTGCTCACCAAGGATGGCAGTTCCCAGATTTACACCATTGGTGCCGGGGGCGGCTCGCCCATGCGGCTGACCTCTTCCGCCGGCATCGATACGGAACCCCAGTTTTCTCCCGATGGGGCTTATGTGTATTTCACCTCCGACCGGGGCGGTAGCCCACAGATTTACCGGGTGCCCAGCATGGGTGGCGGGGTGGAGCGTGTCACCTTTGAAGGCAGCTACAACGTGTCGCCCCGTCCGTCTCCCGATGGCAAGAGCCTGGCTTTCATCGCCCGGCGCGAGGGTCGTTTTCAGCTGGCCATCATGGACCTGACCAGTCGTCAGGTGCAGATTATTTCCGACTCTTACAAAGATGAGTCGCCCAGTTTTGCGCCCAACAGCCGCATGATCGTGCTGGCCACCGAAGTGGGTGGGCGTGGAGTGCTGTCGGCCGTGTCTGCCGATGGCCGTATCAAACAGCGCCTGTCGGTTGCGGCCGGCGATGTACGGGAACCCGCCTGGGGTCCCTTTCCCAAATAATAAAACCCTGCAGATGGAGCAAAACCCATGAAAAACGCAATGAAGCTGTCCCTGGCCTCCGTGGCCGTAGCCCTGGTCTTGACCGGTTGTGGTACCACTGGCGAACCCGAAGGTGGTGCTGCTGTTGAAAGCCGTGATCCCAATGGCGTGGCCCGCGTGGATGCCGGTGGTGTGCAGCGTGGCAATCTGCCTGCCGTGCTGACCGATCCTTCCAGCATCCTGTCCAAGCGCAGCATCTTCTTTGGCCTGGATCGCTACGATGTGTCCGAAGAGTACCGTTCCCTGGTGACTGCCCACGCCAAGTTCCTGACCGAAAACCGTCAGTTCAAGATCCTGATCCAAGGCAATACCGACGAACGGGGTAGCCGCGAGTACAACCTGTCCCTGGGTCAGAAGCGTGCCGATGGCGTGAAGCAGATGATGGTGCTGCTGGGTGTGCGTGAAGACCAGATCGAATCCGTCAGCCTGGGTGAAGAAAAGCCCCGTACCGAAGGTCATGACGAGTCCTCCTGGGCTGACAACCGTCGTGCCGACATCCTCTACGTAGGCGAGTACTAATCATGTTGCGCCGTCCGGTTACGCCTGCAGTCCTATTGTGTGCCCTGCTGGCCGCACCGGCGGCCCATGCGGGCCTCTTCGATGATGGAGAGGCCCGGCAGCAGATCACTGATCTGAAAACCCAGTACGAACAACGTTTCGACACCCAGGCTCAGGCCCAGCTTGAATTGGCAACCCAGATCCTGGGCCTGCGTGAAGAAATTGCCCGTTTGCGTGGGCAGGTGGAAACCCTGACTTACGAAAACGAGCAGTCGAAAAAGCGCCAGCAAGATCTGTATCTGGACCTGGATAGCCGCTTGCGTCGCCTGGAACCCAATCCACCTGCAGCCGCCGCTGCGCCAGGGGAGGGTGCGGGGAACGGGCAGCAGCAGGCTGCTCAGCACGCCACCACTGCTGATCCAGCAGCTGAGGCCAAGGAATACGAAGCCGCCCTCAATTTGTTCCGGGCCGGAAAATACAAGGAGGCGGCTACCGCCTTCGAGAATATTGTTGCTGCCCACCCGGACAGTGACGTGGCACCCAATGCCCAGTTCTGGCTGGGTAATGCCTGGTATGCGCAAAAGCAGTGCAAGCAGGCCATTGATGCCCAGCTGGTGGTGACCACCCGTTGGCCGGACTCCACCCGGGCACCCGATGCCATGATTGCCATCGCCAATTGCCAGCGGGACTGGGGCAATATTCAGGCTGCCAAGCGCACCCTGGGCAATGTGGTGAGCAAGTACCCTGACTCCAAGGCGGCCACGGAAGCACGCCAGCGCCTGGGTATCAAGTAAGTGTCGGTAGTTGCCACAGGAATCTCGCTGCGGGTCAGCGAGATTTTTTATTCCCTGCAAGGCGAGGCCACTCGCGTGGGCCTGCCCACGGTCTTTGTCCGCCTGACCGGTTGTCCCCTGCGTTGCACCTGGTGTGATACCACCTACGCTTTCACCGGTGGGGAAACCTTAAGTCTGGAAAATGTTCTGGAACAGGTCAGCGCCTTTCCCGCCCGGCAGATCTGCGTTACCGGGGGGGAACCCCTGGCCCAAAAGGGCTGTCTTGATTTGCTTACAGCCCTGTGTGATCGAGGCTACGATGTGTCCTTGGAAACCTCAGGGGCGCTCGATATTGCCGGGGTGGATACCCGTGTTTCCCGCATTGTGGATTTGAAGGCCCCGGGATCGGGGGAAGTGGCCCGCAACCGTTGGGACAACATGCCCCTGCTCAATGCCCGGGATGAGGTCAAGATCATCATTGCCAGCCGGGAAGACTATGACTGGGCCTGTGCCCGGATTGCCGAGCATGACCTGATGGCCCGTTGTACGGTCCTCATGTCACCGGCCCAGGGTCAGATGGAGCCCCAGACTCTGGCCGAGTGGATTCTGGCGGACGGTTTGCAGGTGCGTTTTCAGATGCAGCTACATAAACTGCTCTGGGGTAACATGCAGGGAAAATAATCCCTAAGGAGGGTGGACGCCATGGATACCAATCGTCGTCATTTTTCCCGCATCCAATTCAGCTCTCCCGGTCGATTGCAGCATGCCAATGGTGAGTGCAGTGCCATGGTCGTGGATATCTCCCTCAAGGGCGCTTTGCTGCGGCCCCTGCAAGATCCCGGTCTGCAACCGGGTCAGCATTGCCTCCTCGAAGTCCCTCTGGGCAACAGTGGTGAACGCATCCGCATGAGTACTCTCGTCGCCCATGAAGAAGAGGGATGCCTGGGGCTGCGTTGCCAGGAAATCGACCTGGACAGCATTACCCACCTGCGCCGCCTGGTGGAACTCAATCTGGGCGACGAAAGCCTGCTGCATCGGGAACTGGAACTGCTTTCCCGCGTCTGATAGGCTCCGTTGCTTTTGCGCAGTGCAGCAACAAGGTATAGTCCGCGCCCATCATGAAAGCCAAAGCCATCGTTCTCCTCTCCGGAGGTCTGGATTCCGCCACCTGTCTGGCCGAGGCCGGACGTCTGGGATTCGCCTCCTATTGCCTTTCCTTTGACTACGGCCAGCGCCATCGGGCCGAACTGCAGGCGGCCGAGCGGGTCGCCAAGGCCCTGGGGGCCGCGGAACACCGGATACTCAAGTTTGATCTGGCCCAGTTTGGCGGCTCTGCCCTCACCGATACCAGTCTGGCGGTGCCGGAGACCGGGGTTCAACCCGGCATTCCCATCACCTATGTGCCGGCCCGCAACACCATCATGCTGTCCCTGGCCATGGCCTGGGCCGAGGTGCTGGGTAGTCGGGACATCTTCGTGGGGGTCAATGCGGTGGATTATTCCGGCTACCCGGATTGTCGTCCCGAGTTCATCGCTGCCTTCGAGAATATGGCCAATCTGGCCACCAAGGCAGGGGTGGAAGGCAATCGCCTGACCCTGCACACACCTTTGATGCATCTTTCCAAAGCCGAAATCATCAAAATGGGAACAAGCCTGGGCGTGGATTACGGCCTCACGGTGTCCTGCTATCAGGCCGATGATGAGGGTCGTGCCTGCGGGCGTTGTGATTCCTGTCGGCTGCGCCAGGAAGGCTTCGCCGCCGCCGGTCTGCCGGACCCCACCCCCTACCGTAGCTAAATTGCTCTTTTCAAGGTGATCTCATGGAAGACGCAAGCACCCTGGTGTCCTACAACACCCTGCTCTGGCTGAGTTTTGCTGTCGCTTTCCTGTTTGGAGCGATTGGTCAGCGCACCCACTTTTGCACCATGGGTGCCGTGTCCGACATCGTCAACATGGAGGACTGGGGCCGCATGCGTCAGTGGCTCCTGGCCATGGGCGTGGCCATCCTGGGGGCTGCCGGGCTCCATGCTGTGGGCCTGATCGATCTGGACAAGAGCATCTACCGCAGTGGTCATCTGATCTGGCTGGCCCATCTGGTGGGGGGCTTCTGCTTCGGGGTAGGCATGGTGCTGGCCTCGGGCTGTGGTTCCAAGACGCTTATCCGCATTGGTGGCGGTAATCTCAAATCCCTGGTGGTGATGCTGGTGTTGGCCCTGTCCGCCTACGTCACCATTCGCGGCCTGCTGGGCCTGTTCCGGGTCAATGTGCTGGAACAGGTGGCAGTGGAGATTCCGGGTGGCCAGGATCTGCCCAATCTGTTGGAAATTGGGCTGGGCATGGGGCCTGAAACAGCCCTGTGGTTGTGCGCCGGGTTGATTGGTGGCGCTTTGGTCCTGTTTGCCCTGTTGGGCCGGGAATTCCGCAATTTCGACAATCTATTGGCCGGTGTCGGTACGGGTCTGTGCATCGTCGCCATCTGGTACATCAGCGGCCATCTGGGCTATCTGGCCGAAGATCCTCAGACCCTGGAGGAAGCCTTTGTTGCCACCAATTCAGGACGCATGGAGTCCCTCTCCTTCGTGGCTCCTCAGGCCTATACGATGGAACTGTTGATGTTCTGGTCCGACGCCAGCCGCAAATTCACCATCGGCATCGTGGCCGTACTGGGCGTGATTTGTGGTTCCGCCGCCCATGCGGTGGCAAGCGGCCGCTTTCGCTGGGAAGCTTTTCGGGACGTGGAAGACACGGCCAATCACCTGATTGGCGGCGTGCTCATGGGCTTTTGCGGTGTGACCGCCATGGGCTGCACCATTGGCCAAGGGATTTCCGGCGTTTCCTCCCTGGCTCTGGGTTCTTTCCTGAGTCTGGCCGCCATTCTGCTGGGTGCCTGGGCCACCCTGAAATACCAATACTGGCGTTTGATGAATTCCGATGCCTGATTTATAAGGTTTTTGCCCTGGGTCAGCATTGACGATTCGCGGCAGGAAACCTATAATCGCGGACTTTTCCGGTTCCGGGTCGGTAGCTCAGTCGGTAGAGCAGCGGACTTTTAATCCGTTGGTCGCGAGTTCGAATCTCGCCCGACCCACCAAAATACCGGGAAAGTCTTGCATGAATCAGGTTGCTTCTGTATCATGCGCGACTCTCGCAAAGCGAGTTGGGTTGTTAGCTCAGTTGGTAGAGCAGCGGACTCTTAATCCGTAGGTCCACAGTTCGAATCTGTGACAACCCACCAAAAATTCAAGGGCTTAGCCTCCGGGCTAGGCCCTTTTCGTTTCTGAACGTAGGGAAAACGTGGGGACGCAAGCAGTGTTTGGGTTTGCTTGTGTGTTTGCCACCCATAATGGACGGGTGGCAGAGGATGGGATGGGAGAGCGAAGGCGCTGCTTATCGTGGTGCAGAACTACCAAAACACTCAGTGAATTGTGCATCTGCCGCTTCCTTGGCTTTTTGCTCTTCGTAATTCCGGAAGCGCTCAGTAACGTATAACTCTTTATCTCTGCGGGCCTGGGCTTCATCTTTCTTGTACTTCTCGCAGCGTTTCTTGTGATCCCTTCGGGCCTGTGCCTCCTTTTCCAAGGCGGCTTGGCGCCGCTGATAATCAGCCTCGTTCTTTTTGTCAACGTAGTAGCCTTCGATTCGGTTATTTTTAGCCCGCCGTTTGGCTGCTTCCACCGTCTCCTGATCCG
>QKDJ01000003.1 GCA_003252145.1 Azovibrio restrictus | reverse complement strand
TGCATGGGTTCGGGCATACCAGCGCCCGAAGGTGCATTCCGTTTCGTCCAGGGGCGGCAGGTGGGGCAGGGAACCGGGTTTGGCACGCAGGGCGGCCAGCAACTGATCCACCCAATGCCGATGCTCTACTTCCATTAGCAACAGGGGCAGGTGAGCCCGTTCCAGTTCCAGCCCTGCTGCCGTGATCCAGGCCGGGTCGGGCTGCCAGACATGCACCCAGGAGGCCACATCTTCGGCGGCCATGGGGCGGGCAATGCCATACCCCTGGGCCAGGTCACAGCCCATGTGCAGGAGCATGATGCCGTGGGAGGTGCTTTCCACCCCTTCGGCGATAACCTTGCGACCAAAGACCTGGGCCAGCCCCACAATACCTTCGACGATGGCCAGGTCTTCCGGGTCATGCAGCATGTCGCGCACGAAACTTTGGTCCACCTTGAGCAGGTCGGCGGGCAGTCGGCGCAAATAGGCCAGGGACGAATAGCCGGTACCGAAGTCGTCCAGGGCAACCCGAATACCCAGCCTGCGGCAGGCGTGGAGCACCTGGGCCACTTCGTTGATGTCGGCCAGGGCGGCGGACTCCAGCAGTTCCAGTTCCAGGGCATCGGGAGCCAGATTCGGATGAGCCTGCAGTTGTCCGGTCAGGTAGGGCAGGAAGCCCGGGGAGAGCAGGTGGGAGGCGGCGATATTCACGCTCACACTGAAGTCCAGACCGGCGGCTCGCCATGTCTCCTGCTGGGCCAGTGCCGTGCGGATCACCCACTCGCCCACCTCCAGCTCCAGATCCGTGTTGCTCAGCAGCGGCAGGAACTCCGCCGGAGACAGCAGACCCCGTTCCGGGTGTTGCCAGCGGATCAGGGCTTCCATGCCCAGGACCTGGCCTCGGCGCATATCCACCTGGGGTTGGTAGTACAGCAGCAGTTCATCGCGCTCCAGGGCCTGGCGGATGCGGGCCTGGTTTTCACTACGCTGGCTGGATTCCAGCTCTTCCTTGACTTCAAAAATGTGATACCGATTACGGCCGGTCTGCTTGGCTCGGTACATGGCTTGATCCGCGTGACGGAGCAGGGCATCCGGGTCCGAGTCGTCATCGGGGAAGAAGGTGACGCCGATACTGGCTGACAGGGTGACGGTCACTTCGGGCAGGGGACAGGGTTCGGCCAGTTGAGCCTGAATGCGATCCAGGGTTGCCAGGTAGTCACTCCGGTCCCGGCTACCGCCCAGCACCAGCACGAATTCATCACCCCCCAGACGGGCCACCGTGTCGGTTTCCCGCAGGATGCCCGAGAGCCGTTTGGCCAGGCGGTTGAGCAGCATATCGCCCACATTGTGGCCATAGGTGTCGTTGACCGGCTTGAAGCCGTCCAGGTCCAGGTAGGCGATGGCCAGTTGTTCCTGTTCCCGTCTAGCCTGGGCCAGGGCCATCTGCAGCCGGTCTGCCAGCAAAACCCGGTTGGGCAGGCCGGTGAGCACATCGTAATGGGCCAGGTGCTCGATCTTCTGCTGTTGTTGCTTGATGTCGGAAATGTCGGTGAACACGCCGATATAGTGCGTGACAACCCCTTGGTCGTCGCTGACGGCCGTGATGGACAGCAGCTCCGGGAAAATGTCCCCGTTCCTGCGCTTGTTCCAGATTTCTCCCTGCCAGGCGCCATCCCGGACCAGGGCGTCCCACATGGTGGCGTAAAACACCTTGGGATGGCGGCCGGAGCTGAGCATGCGCGGGTTTTGTCCCAGAACCTCGAGGCGAGCGTGCCCGGTGATGCTGCAGAAGCTGCGATTGACTTCCAGGATGGTGCCGTCGGTATCGGTGAGGATGATGCCTTCCTGGGCGTTGTCGAACACACTGGCCAGAAGCTTCATCCGACGTTCCAGGGATTGCCGTTCCGTGTCGTCCAGCAGATAGCCCCGCAGCCGGTAGATGCGGCCGTGCTCATCCCGTTCCGCGATGGTGAAATCGCTGATCCAGCGTTCCCGGCCCAGGTCGTCGCGAATCCGGTAACTTTGCTGCCAGTGCTGCTGTTTGCCAGCCAGAAACTGCGCTGTCTCATGCTCGCGACGGGATACTTCTTCCGGGTGCACCAGATCGATGTAGCGGAAGCCGGGAGCCCGCAGGCGGGATTCGGCAATGCCCAAAACATCGGCCGCGTTGGCCGAGGCCGATAGCACCGGCCAGCCATCGGCCACCTGCCAGATCAACACGGCCACCGGGCCTTCAGCGAATAAGCGCTGTTCGGCCTCCAGTTCCTTCACGTAGGTCCGGTTATGGGCGGTTTCCAGGGACAGTTGCTGGTTGAGGCGCCGCATGCGGGTCAGCATCAGGGCGAGAATGCCCAAGGCTGCCATGCTGGCAAAGAGCAGCCATAAGCCGTAGCGTTTCCACATGTCTTCCAGGGTGAAACGGCGCTGGTCGTAGGGGGGGAGCTCCAGGTCTTCCAGCATTTCCCGCAGGGGCTGGTAATCGCCGGCCAGGGTCCAGCCCCGGTAGCGCCCCTCTCGGGCGGCAAGGCTGTCTGCAGGCAGCGCGAGCAGTGCCCGGGCCACGCTTTTTTGCAGGGGTTCCGGCACCTGAAGGCGGGCAGCGAAGGGCCATTCCGGGTACAGGCGGGTGGACAGGGCCTGATGGAAACCCGGTTCCTGGCGGGGGGCTAATACCTTCACCTGACCGGGCTTGAGTTTGCCTTCCCGTTGCATGGCCTCGTAAACCCCGGTGCGTACGAAGGCTGCATCCACCTTGCCTTGCAGCAACTGGGCCACGCTGTTGTCCTGGGGCGGCCCGGTGAAAATTACGTCCACATCCGAATGGATATCCAGACCGGCCTGGAAGAGGGCGTGGGCCTGGGCCTGGTAAGCCCCGAGGGAGCTGGGATTGATGGCGGCCAGCTTGCGGTTCTTCAGGTCTTTCAGGGTTTTCAGGTCCAGACGGTTGGCCGCCACCAGAATGACCCCGCCAAACCGGTCACCTTGTTCGCCTGGGCCCATCAGGGTTGCCAGCCGGACCATGGGTTCCTTCTGGTGCAATTCGATGTAGAGGGTGGGTTGGGCCAGGACGAAATCCGGCGCCAGGCCCTGGTAGTTCTGCTGCATCTCTGGCACGGTCTGGGCCACTACCCGGAAGTGGTAATCCGGGTGGACGGTACTCAGGTAATCAGCCGTTGCTTGCCATTGCCGCTCGGTATCTGCCTTGTCCCGGAAGGCCAGTACGGCCAGGGTCACTTCGGTGACCGCCAGGGCAGGCAGAGCCATGCTCCCCAGAAAGAGGAGCAGGAGAGATTGGGAGAGGCGCCGGGAGATGCCCATGGATTAGCCGCCAGCCTCCAGATGAGGGGTGTGTTCCAGCTGGTCCAGGAAAGCATCCTCATTGGTGACGTGGGCCTCCAGGGCGCAGGTGCGTACCTTGGGGCGCAGGGTCAGAGGTTCACAGTGTTTGCCGATGATGCTTTCCATGCGCCGGGCGGCCAGGGTGGCCTGGTCCGGCTGGGTATTGGGGCAGCACACCAGGAAGCTGCGATCACCGTAGCGGCTCAGGCGATCCCCGGGGCGGAGCCCGGCCTTGAGCATCTGGGCCACCTGGAGCAGCAGGCGGTCACCGGCCTGGCGGCCATGCTGATGATTGATGGGGCCCAGAGAGGGCAGGGTCAGCAGGATGCAGCTCAGAGGCGAATGATCCTGGCGGGCCTGATTGACCGCCTGGTGCAGCATGGTGATGCCTTGTTGGCGGTGGGGCAGACCGGTCAGGGGGTCCGTGTGGGCCATGTCCTGCAGCCGCCGGTGAGTGGCGGCAAAGTCAGCGGCACAACGTTGGAAACTCAGGCGGTCCTGCTCGATCTCCTTGCGCAGGGTGATGACGCGCCGGGCGGCCCGCAGTCGGGCGGCAAATACCCGGGGCTTCAAGGGTTTGCCAATGAAGTCGTCTACGCCGGCCGTGAAGGCCTCTACCAGCTTGTCATCATCGGAAAGCTGGGTCAGCAGCAAAATGAAGGTGGCCTTGCCCTCGTCGGTCTGGCGCAGGGTGCGAGTCAGTTCCAGGCCATCCATGCCGGGCATCAGCCAGTCGGAAACCACCAGATCCGGGTGCCATTGCTCGGCAATGGCGAGGGCTGTGCGTCCATCGGAAGCATCCTGAACCTCGAAACCCAGTTGCTCCAACAGGGCGCGCAGGAAGCCCCGGAGACTGGCTTCGTCATCGACGACCAGCACTCGCAAGAGCTCCTTGCCCCCGGTTTCCAGCATGGGGTCGCCCCCGGTTTGGATCAGTTCGGGGGGGCGCAGAATCTGGGCGAAGGGCGGTAGCTCGCCAGCGGGAACTTCAAACAGGCCGGCCCAATCCTTCCACTCGCCTACCAGCCGATCCACCAGTTCGGGCAGGTGTTCAGGAGGGATGGAGATCCGTGCCCCCTGCATCATCAGCCCGGCGACCATGGCACGCCGGGCAGCGGGTTCCGCCTGACAGACCTGGACGATGGCGGAAGCCAGCTTGATGGATTGCATCAGGCTCCAGGGGCGACTGCCATCCCGGAAAGGGGCGTCGTCGGGCAGGTCCTGCCAGGCCACGGGTTCCGTCATGATTTCCGGGATGCCCCAGTCTGTCAGCATGGCTGCGGCCAGGGCACTGGCGTTCTGGCCGAATTGCTCCTGTTCGAGCAGGGCCCGTTGTTCTGAGGGCAGGGCATTCAGAGGGCCGTAGGCCTCGGGGAAGGCACTGGCCAGGGCCAGGTCGCCGATGCGCACCAGGAGGCCCAGGCTGAAGGCCTCCTCCACGGGAATGGCGCGTACTTGCTGGCAGATGGCTTGAAGCGCCAGCCCCCGTAACAGGCAGCCAGACCAGTAGGTCTTGTAATCGAAATTCTTGCAGGGCCCCTGGCGGTGCTCGCCGAGCAGGCAGAAACCCAGGGCCAGGCCTCGAACGGCAGAAAAACCCAGTAAGCGCACCGCATCGCGCAGGGAGGCGATAGGTCGTTGGCCCACCGGGCGCACGGCATTGGCGGCCTTGAGCAGTTGTCCGGTCAGTACCGGGTCGGCGGAAATGGCGTGGGCCATGTCCTCAAGGCTGGTACTTTCCTTTTGGCACAGGCGCAAAACGGCGAGGGCAGGGCCTCGGGGAGAGGGCAGCAAATTCTGCTGTTGCAAGCGGATATGTAAGGGCGTCTGATCGGTCATGGAGAACTCCCGGGGACCTGTATCTTACCAAAGCGATAGTCGGGCTGCCCTGTTGATGCTGGCATGAGTCCTTGGTCGGTGCTGCATGGCGTTTTTTCTGGTTCTTTGATCGTGAGGGGCTGAGGAGGTTTCGCCAGAGTGGAATCCCTCTACCCCTACCCAAAAACCCCTGTTTTCGCCGATAATTCAGCCCTTTCCATCGCCAGGCAACAGGTTTTTCATGAGCGCAAGTACTCCTCAGGTTTCCTTCAATCCCTTGACTGGCGCCATTCGCGCCCTGGCCATGGATGCCGTACAGAAGGCCAATTCCGGCCACCCGGGCGCCCCCATGGGGATGGCGGAAATCGCCGAAGTGCTGTGGCGCCGCAACCTGAAGCACAATCCGGCCAACCCTAAGTGGGCCGACCGGGATCGCTTCGTGCTCTCCAACGGGCACGGTTCCATGCTGATCTATGCCC